>NZ_JBLFJV010000045.1:0-3385 GCF_047444975.1 Streptomyces sp. CWNU-52B
CGACGAAGTGGTCCAGCTCCTGGAGGACGAGGGCGTCGAGAAGTTCGAGGCCGCCTGGGGCAAGCTCCTCGACGCGGTCACGGTCTCGCTGAACAGCAAGGGAGTTGACGGGGAATGAGCAGTACCCCTGCGAAGGGCACTCCGGCGAAGAGCACGACGACCGCCAAGGCCGCGAAGCCCACCAAGACCACCAAGACCGTGACAGCCGCCAAGTCGGCGAAGAGCACGGCAGCCGCCAAGGCCACCAAGAGCGCGGCGGCCGGGAAGACGGCCAAGGCCGCGAAGAGCGCGTCGACCGCGAAAGCCGGCAGCGGGGCTGTCGGCCCCGGCGCCGCGGGCACGGCAGCAGGGGCGGCGGGAGCGGCGGCTGACGCGACCGCGGCCGGCCTCACCCAGGTGCTGGACCTCTCCGACGGCTGGGACAACCCCCTGCGCGACCCCCAGGACCGCCGTCTCCCCAAGATCGCCGGGCCCTCGGGCCTGGTCATCTTCGGTGTGACGGGCGACCTGTCGCGCAAGAAGCTCATGCCGGCCGTCTACGACCTGGCCAACCGCGGCCTGCTGCCGCCCGGCTTCTCCCTCGTCGGCTTCGCGCGGCGCGACTGGGAGGACGAGGACTTCGCCCAGATCGTGCACGACTCGGTCCGTGAGCACGCGCGTACCGAGTTCCGCGAGGAGGTCTGGCAGCAGCTCGCCGAGGGCATGCGGTTCATCCCCGGCGACTTCGGCGACGACCAGGCGTTCAAGCAACTGCACGACGCCGTAGACGAGTTGGACGCCTCCCGGGGCACCAGCGGCAACTACGCGTTCTACCTCTCCGTACCGCCGAAGTTCTTCCCCAAGGTCGTCAAGCAGCTCAAGCGGCACGGTCTGGCCGAGGCGCCCGCGGGCTCCTGGCGGCGCGCGGTGATCGAGAAGCCGTTCGGCCGCGATCTGAAGAGCGCGCGCGAGCTGAACCGGGTCCTGCACGAGGTGTTCGACCCGGAGCAGGTGTTCCGTATCGACCACTACCTCGGCAAGGAGACCGTCCAGAACATTCTGGCGCTCCGCTTCGCCAATCAGATGTACGAGCCCATCTGGAACCGGTCGTACGTCGACCACGTACAGATCACGATGGCCGAGGACATCGGCATCGGCGGCCGCGCCGGCTACTACGACGGCATCGGGTCGGCCCGTGACGTCATCCAGAACCACCTCCTGCAACTGATGGCGCTGACCGCGATGGAGGAGCCCATCGCCTTCGACGCCGACTCGCTGCTCACCGAGAAGCTCAAGGTCCTCAAGTCCGTGAAGCTGCCGGAGAACCTGGGCGAGCACACCGTGCGCGGCCAGTACGCGACCGGCTGGCAGGGCGGCGAGAAGGTGCACGGATACCTCCAGGAGGACGGTATCGACGCCGGGTCGACCACCGACACGTACGCGGCCGTCAAGCTGGAGGTCGACAACCGCCGCTGGGCGGGCGTGCCCTTCTACCTGCGCACCGGCAAGCGGCTGGGCCGCCGCGTCACCGAGATCGCCGTCGTCTTCCAGCGCGCCCCGCACTCCCCCTTCGACTCGACCGCCACCGAGGAACTCGGCGCCAACGCGATCGTCGTCCGGGTCCAGCCCGACGAGGGCATGACGGTGCGCTTCGGATCGAAGGTGCCGGGTACGTCGATGGAGATCCGGGACGTCTCGATGGACTTCGCGTACGGCGAGTCGTTCACCGAGTCCAGCCCCGAGGCGTACGAACGCCTGATCCTGGACGTACTGCTCGGCGACGCCAATCTCTTCCCCCGCCACCAGGAGGTGGAAGAGTCCTGGAAGATCCTCGACCCGATCGAGGACCACTGGGACACCCACGGCAGGCCCGCGCAGTACGCGTCGGGCAGCTGGGGTCCCGAAGAAGCCGACGAGATGCTCGCACGAGACGGACGGAGCTGGCGCAGGCCATGAAGATCGACCTGACCGACACCACGGCAAGCAAGATCAACAAAGCCCTCGTGGAGGGCCGCCGGGCCATCGGCACCCCTGCCGTGGGCATGGTCCTGACGATGGTCATCGTGACGGACGAGGAGAACGCGTACGACTCGATCAAGGCGGCCGAGGCGGCCTCCCACGAGCACCCCTCGCGCACCCTGGTCGTCATCAAGCGGCACGCCCGCACCCCTCGCGACCGCACGGCCTCGCGCCTCGACGCCGAGGTACGGGTCGGCGCGGACGCCGGCACCGGTGAGACGGTCGTGCTGCGGATGTACGGCGAGGTGTCCGACCACGCCGACTCGGTGGTCCTGCCGCTGCTGCTGCCGGACGCGCCCGTCGTCGTCTGGTGGCCGGTGGACGCGCCGAAGGTCCCCGTCAAGGACCCGCTCGGCGCGCTCGCCCAGCGCCGGATCACCGACATGTACGCCGTGGAGACCCCGCTCGCGGCGCTGGAGGCACGCGCCGCCGCGTACGCCCCTGGCGACACGGACCTGGCCTGGACGCGGCTGACGCCCTGGCGTTCCATGCTCGCCGCCGCCCTCGACCAGGCCCGCACGAAGATCGTCTCGGCCACCGTCGAGAGCGAGGCCGAGAACCCGAGCGCCGAACTCCTCGCCCGCTGGCTGGAGGCCCGTCTCAAGGTCTCGGTCGACCGGGTGGTCACCGCCGGTCCCGTCGTCACGGCCGTGAAGCTCGGCACCGAGAGCGGCGACATCGTCATCGACCGCCCCGAGGGCCCGCTCGCGACGCTGTCCCTGCCGGGCCAGCCCTCGCGCACCCTCGCGCTGAAGGTCCGCAGCACGTCCGAGCTGATCGCCGAGGAACTGCGCCGGCTCGACGCGGACGAGATGTACGCCGTCGCCCTGCACGGGGACAACGCCGAGAGGCACGGCCGTGGCTGACACACCGAGGCTCACCCGCCGTCCCGAGTGGACCGCCCTCGAGGACCACCGGGCCGGCCCGCTCCTCCACCCCGGACTGCGCGAGCTGTTCGCGACGGACCCGGAGCGCGCCGAGCGCTACACCGTGCGCGTGGGCGACCTGCTCGTCGACTACTCGAAGCACCTGATCACCGACGAGACGCTCGCGCTGCTCCAGGAACTCGCCACCGCCACCGGGGTGTTCACCCTGCGCGACGCGATGTTCCGTGGTGAGCGGATCAACGTCACCGAGGACCGGGCGGTGCTGCACACCGCGCTGCGCGCCCCGCGGGACGCGGTCGTCGAGGTCGACGGCGAGAACGTCGTGCCGAAGGTGCACGCGGTGCTCGACAAGATGGCCGGCTTCGCCGAACAGGTCCGCTCCGGCAAGTGGACCGGGTACACCGGCAAGCGCATCAAGAACGTGGTCAACATCGGTATCGGCGGCTCCGACCTGGGCCCGGCGATGGCGTACGAGGCGCTGCGCGCCTTCACCGACCGGG
>NZ_JBLFJV010000046.1:0-113243 GCF_047444975.1 Streptomyces sp. CWNU-52B
CCAGCAACCTCTCCCTCGCCGCCCTCGCCCACCCCCTGGCCGGACTCGACACCGTCTTCTACGAACAACACCCCACCTTCGAACAGCACCCCGGCCTCCTCCTCGAAGGCACCACCCTCCACGTCCCCTTCCTCGCCGACCTGGTGACCCTCACCGACCCCACCAGCCCCTGGAGCTTCCTCAACTACCTCAAGACCCGCGAACGACTCCACCCCTTCCACCTCGCCGAACGCCTCCACATCCACCGCGCCGAATACGCCGACTACTGCCGCTGGGTCAGCGACAACCTCCCCGGACTCCACTTCGGCCACCAGGTCGACGCCGTCCGCTGGAACCCCGAACGCGAGCTGTTCGAAGTCGACTTCACCCAACTCGACAGCGACGGCGAAGCCGAATCACTCGGACGCACCTACACCAGGAACATCGCCGTCGGCATCGGCACCGCCCCCCACGTCCCCGAACCGCTCCGCCCCCTCGCCGAAGCACCGGGCGTCCCCGTCATCCACGCCACCGACTACCTCCAGCACCGAGAACACCTCCTGACCGCGGGCCACATCACCGTCGTCGGCGGAGGACAGTCCGGCGCCGAGATCTTCCTCGACCTCCTCAGGAACCGCCCCGCCGGCCACGAACGGATCCACTGGCTCGCCCGCACCGAGGCCTTCGCCCCCACCGAGCACTCAAAACTCGGGCTCGAACACTTCACACCCGACTACACGCGCTACTTCCACGCACTGCCCGAACCCGTCCGCGACCGGCTCGTCCCCGCCCAATGGCAGCTCCACAAAGGAATCGACGCCGACACCATCGCCGCCATCCACGACGAGCTCTACCGCCGCACCCTCCACGGCGGCTGGCCCGACGCCGTCCTCACCCCCGGCGTCCACGTCCGCACCGCGGGCCGCATCGCCACCACCAAGGTCGAACTACACCTGGAACACGTCCAACAGGCCAGCCGGTCCCGCATCACCACCGACGCCGTCGTCCTCGCCACCGGCCACCGCGAACGCCCCCTCGACCAACTCATCGCCGGCCTCGACCCCTACATGCGCCACGACACCTCGGAACGCCCCCGCATCGACGACCGGCACCGCCTCGTCCTCGACGAATCCGTCACCGGAACGGTCTACGTCCAGAACGCCGAACGCCACACCCACGGCATCGGCGCCCCCCACCTCGGCCTCACCGCCTGGCGCAGCGCGAGCATCCTCAACTCCCTCACCGGCAAGAACCCCTACCCCCTGCCGACCCGAACGGCCTTCACCACCTTCGGACTCGCCCAGCACCCCCAGATCCCGTCCGCCAGACAACCGGCGGCCCTCACACCACTGGTGGCCGACTGAGCACAGCCGGCCACCGGAACACTCAGAACACCCGCCTAGAAGACAGGCGTGCCCTCACGCGTCAGCCGCCAGTCCACCGAGGCGAACTCCGCCGGATCCAGCGACCCCTTCGCCGTCACCCACTCCGCGATCCGCGTACGGATCTCCGTCGACTCCGCCCACAGTTCCTTCGCCGACGCCACATGCGGGAACGCGCCCCCACCGTTCGCCCGGTAGTTGTTCACCGCGAACACGAACTGCTGGGCGTCGTCCAACGCCACACCGCCGTGGGACAGATTCTTGATCCGCGACCCCGCCGCCTGCGCGATGTCGATGTCGTACGTCAACCCCGACACATAGTCGTAGTTGTAGTCCGGCCGGTCGCCCGCGTTCGTCAGCTTCTCCACATCCACCGCCGCACCGGCCGCCGTCCGCACGAAATACTCCGCCGAGAACTCCAGGTACGCCCGCACCTGCGCCCCCGTCAGCAACTTCGCGACCAGCGTGTTGTCGTACACGTACAGACTCGACAGATCCCGGATCGTCACATTCCCCGCCGGGATCTCCGACGTCCGCGAGAACGGAGACGCCTGGGACAGCACCGGCAGCGACGCGTACTCCGTACCCGCCAGCGCCGCCCTGACCACGTCCTCCTGAACCTTCGTGATCAGGTCGACGATCGGCGCGTCCTTGTACCGCGCCTCCACCGTCGTCAACGTCTCCGTCGCCGTCCCGACCACCTGATTGACATACGCCACGACCACCTCGTGCTCGTCCTTCAGCAACTTCGTGATCCTCGGGTCGTCAGCCACCGAGTTCGAATTACGGACCGACGCCGCCACCGACTCGACCGTCCACCGGCCCCGCTCGAAGACCAACTCGAAGTCGAAGAGCGACAACCGCTCCGCGAACGCCAACGGCTCCGACAGGACGACCGTCCTGCCCGACTTCTCGTTCGTCACCTTCAGCTCGGGAATCTCCACATGCGCGTGACCGACCAGGATCGCGTCGATCCCCGGCACCTGCTGCGCCACCAACGCCGCCGAATTCTCGACGTACGGCACCTGATCGCCGTACGACGACGTGCCCGACGAACCGGAGTGCGCCGACACGACGACCACGTCCGCGCCCATCGACTGCAGCTTCGGGACCCACTTCGCGGCCTGCTCCTCCAGGCCCGGGAAAACCAGCTTTCCCTGCACGAGCGCCTTGTCCCAGATCGCGATTCCGGGATTCGTCAGACCCAGAACCGCCACCTTGACCGGCGGAGCACCCTTCACAGGGAACTTCTTGATGAAATACGGCGGGAAAGCCGGCTTCAACGACTTCGCGTCCAGCGCGTTCGCACCCAGCAGCGGAAAACGGCACTGCTCCTCGAACTTCCGCAGCGTCTCGATGCCGTAGTTGAACTCGTGATTGCCCAGCGCCACCGCGTCGTACCCGATCGCGTTCATCGCCTGCGCCATCGGATGGACCGGCCCGCCCTCGGCCGTGATCGGGTCGACCTTCGCGTAGTAGTACGTCAGCGGGGTGCCCTGGATCGTGTCGCCCGCGTCCAGCAGCAGCGTGTTCTCGCGGCCCTTCTCCTGGCGCACCGCGTTCACGAGCGTCGAGATCCGGGCCAGCCCCTGCGCGTTGCCCGCCGCGTCCGCGTACTCCGCGTCCTTGAAGTAGTCCCAGTTGAAGACATGCCCGTGCAGATCCGTCGTCCCCAGCACGGTGAGCGAGTACCGCTTCGGCTTCGGCTTCCCGTGCCCGTGGCCGTGCCCCGTCGCCACCGCCGCCTGAGCGCTCGGCGCCGCGGCCGCACCGGCCAGCGCGACCCCCGCCCCGGTCACAGCGGACTTCTTCAGGAACTTCCGGCGGTTCAACGACATGACGGGCCACTCCTCGGAGAAAACGGTCAACAACGCGCGTAGATTCTGACCCGGCCACCACACCGGGCAACACCCCTCGCAGGTTTCGATCTGATGACCGGCACCCACCACGGCCCGGCCCGCCAGTGACAGAGTGGACCGTATGACCACAGCCACCGAACAGCCCGGACCCCCCACCCCCTACGGCACCCCCGAAGCCCCCCGCATCGCCGTCCGCGGCGAAGCCCACCTCGAAGTCGACCCCGAGATCGCCCGCATCGGCATCACCGTCAACGCCCGCGGCACCGACCGCAAGGACGCCCTGGGCGACCTCACCCGCCGCAACTCCGCCGTCCTCGACCTCGTGAAGGCATACGGCGACGCGGTCGAGAAACTGGAGACCGGCGCCTTCTCCATCACCCCCGAACTCACCAAACACGGCCGCGGCGAACGCGTCCGCGCCTACCACGGCCGCGTCCACATCACCGCCGAACTCACCGACTTCACCGCCCTCGGCGAACTCACCACCCGCCTCGCCGACCTCGACCTCACCCGGGTCGACGGCCCCTGGTGGGTACTGCGCCCCGACTCGCCCGCCCACCGCAGGGCCAGGCAGCAAGCGGTGCGCGAAGCGGTCCAGCGAGCCCGCGAATACGCCGAAGCCCTCGGCACCACCCTCGCCGCACTCGTGGAACTCGCCGACATCGGAGCCGAGAACGCCCAGCCCTACGGCGTGGAGTCCCGCTTCGCCGCCATGAAGACCAGGGGCGCCGCGCCCGGCTCCGACCAGCCCCCGGCCCTGGACCTCGAACCGCAACGACAGCACGTGTACGCACAGGTGAACGCCCGCTTCACCATGTCACCGCCAGCGCTGTGAAAGCCCACGAGAAGCCCACGAGAAGCCCAGGAGGAGCGGACGAGGAGCGCACCGGAATGCTCATCGGAGCACCCCCGCGCACAATTCGACGCTTGTCAATAGCGCTTCACGCAAAGGTTGTTGAGTGGTCATGCCGGACCAATTCCCTACCCACTGGTAAGCCCTAGGCTCGAACTATGCGCCGAGCGAAGATCGTCTGTACATTGGGCCCCGCCACCGACTCGTACGACCAGATCAAAACACTGGTCGAGGCCGGAATGGACGTAGCCCGCTTCAACCTCAGCCACGGCAGTTGCGCCGACCACGAGGAGCGCTACCAGCGCGTACGAAAGGCCTCCGAGGAGACCGGCCGCAGCGTCGGAATCCTCGCCGACCTCCAGGGCCCGAAGATCCGACTCGGCCGCTTCACCGAAGGCCCCGTACTCCTCGAACGCGGAGACACCTTCACCATCACCGTCGAAGAAGGCGCCCAGGGCGACCGCCACACCTGCGGCACCACCTACAGCGGCCTCGCCTCCGACGTCACCCCCGGCGAGCACATCCTCGTCGACGACGGCAAGGTCTGCCTCGAAGTCACCTCCGTCGACGGGCCCCGCGTCCACACCACCGTCGTCGAAGGCGGCATGGTCTCCGACAACAAGGGGCTCAACCTCCCCGGCGTCGCCGTCTCCGTCCCCGCCCTCTCCGACAAGGACGAGAACGACCTCCGCTGGGCGCTGCGCACCGGATGCGACGTCATCGCGCTCTCCTTCGTCCGCAGCGGACGCGACATCGACGACGTCCACCGCATTATGAAGGAGGAAGGCCGCCACCTTCCCGTCATCGCCAAGGTGGAGAAGCCGCAGGCCGTCGAGAACATCGACGACATCGTCGCCGCCTTCGACGGCATCATGGTCGCCCGAGGCGACCTTGGCGTCGAAATGCCCCTCGAACAGGTCCCCATCGTCCAGAAGCGCGCGATCAAACTCGCCAAGCGCAACGCGAAACCGGTCATCGTCGCCACCCAGATGCTCGACTCGATGATCGAGAACTCCCGCCCCACCAGGGCCGAGGCCTCGGACGTGGCGAACGCCGTCATCGACGGCACGGACGCCGTGATGCTCTCCGGCGAGACGAGTGTCGGCAAGTACCCCGTCGAGACGGTCCGCACGATGGCCCGCATCGTGGCGGCGGCGGAGGAGGACATCCTGGCCAAGGGCCTCCCGGCGCTGACGGACCGCAACAAGCCCCGCACCCAGGGCGGAGCCGTCGCGCGGGCCGCCGCCGAGATGGGGGACTTCCTGGGCGCGAAGTACCTGGTCGCGTTCACGCAGTCCGGCGACACGGTCCGCCGACTGTCGCGCTACCGCTCGCCGATCCCGCTCCTGGCCTTCACACCGGACCCGGCGACCCGCGCGCAGCTGAATCTGACGTGGGGGGTCGAGAGCCTGCTGGGGCCGCACGTCGACTCGACGGACGCGATGGTCGACCAGGTCGACGAGCTGCTCCTGAAGTACGGCCACTGCGGGCGGGGCGACGTGGTCGTCATCACGGCCGGCTCCCCACCCGGGGTCTCCGGCTCGACGAACCTGGTCAGGGTCCACCACATCGGCGAGGACGACAGCCCGAAGTGACCCTCAGCACTTCGGACCGACGTGGACGTCCATGAGGGCGACTGAGGCCTTGCGGGCGACGGAGATGTTGCGCGAGTTGGACCGCTTCCAGTCGACGCCCAGCCGGTCGAGGGTGTCCGTGTAGAGCCGGGTGATGTCCGTGGACAGATTCGTGAAGAAGTACCGCGGGTACGCGTAGCGCTTCTCCTCGCCCGCGACCGTCCGGGTGGTCCAGTTGACGACGCGGCACCCGTCGGAGTGGATGAGGCCCCGGACGAGCTGCCACGGATGGGCGTCCACGATCTTCTGCTGCCAGGGTTCGAGGACGATGGCGCGTTCGTGCTTCTTCCCGGGGCCGTGCTGGGGGAAGAGGCGGGGCCAGTGGCGGCTGTAACTGGTGACCATCGCGTAGCCCTGTTTCTGCAGCGTGCACACGCCGATGCCGGGGCGGACCTTCGTGATGGCCTCGCGGCACAGCCGCAGCAGGCCGGGCCAGGCGTCGGCGCAGGCGATCCTGAGGTAGTAGCCGGTGCCGTGCGGGTGCGGGCTGATGCAGCCGTCGCCGAGGTAGAGGCCCAGCAGGTAGGCGTACGCGTGGGTGTCGGCGAGCGGGCCGGGGTCCGGAGCGGCCATGCGGGGCAACGGCTCGATGCGTTCCTGCCAGGCGCGGATCGCCGCTCGTGAGATGCCCGTCTCACGGCTGACGGAGTTCAGACTCCGGCCCTGGCCGACCAGTGCGAGCGCCTGCTCGCGCGTCCCCATGTCGTACATGTGACCACTCTGCGAGGGACACGTGGACGACACACAGCAAGAAGCGGATGTTCACCAGAACGGGAACATCCGCTTCGCTCGTGACCTTGGGAACCAAGGAAAAGTACCCCGAGTCGGATTCGAACCGACGCTGTATGGGTTTTGAATCCATTGCCTCTACCGCTGGGCTACCGGGGCCCCTTTGAAACGAAGGTTGGCGGTTTCCCTCCGTGCCACCACCATACCGCAGCTAGGTACGCTCTTGGGAGCAGTACTTGTCTGCCCTGGAACAAGGAGCAACCGTGACCACCCCCGAGTCGCCCCAGCCCGTAGACGCGCCCGACGACGACAAGTCGCACGTGCCTCCGCTGACGACCCGTGTCGTCATCGCGGAGGACGAGGCGCTGATCCGTCTCGACCTCAAGGAGATGCTCGAGGAAGAGGGGTACTCGGTGGTCGGCGAGGCCGGTGACGGTGAGGAAGCCGTCGAGCTCGCCCGGGAGCACCGCCCCGACCTGGTCATCCTCGATGTGAAGATGCCGAAGCTCGACGGGATCTCCGCCGCGGAGAAGATCGCGGAGGAGTCCATCGCGCCGGTGCTGATGCTGACCGCCTTCTCGCAGCGCGACCTCGTGGAGCGGGCGAGGGACGCCGGCGCGATGGCGTACCTGGTGAAGCCGTTCAGCAAGAGCGATGTGGTCCCGGCGATCGAGATGGCCGTCTCGCGGTTCACGGAGCTGAAGGCCCTGGAGAAGGAGATCGAGGATCTCTCGCAGCGGCTGGAGACGCGCAAGCTGGTGGACCGCGCGAAGTCCGTGCTGCAGACGGAGTACGGCCTGACGGAGCCCGCCGCCTTCCGGTGGATCCAGAAGACGTCGATGGACCGTCGGATGTCGATGCAGCAGGTGGCCGAGGCGGTCATCCAGGACGCCGACGAGAAGAAGGCGTCGAAGGGCTAGCCGATCCGCCGAGGCGGTCCTACGGCTGAGGCCCGCACCCCGGGATCCGGGGTGCGGGCCTCAGCCGTACGAGCCGCCCAGGGGGAGGCCGGCCGCGCGGGCTCAGTCCTCGCCGAGGTACGCCTTGCGCACCGACTCGTCGGTCAGGAGGTCCTGCCCCGTGCCGGAGAGCACGATGTTGCCGATCTCCATGACGTGGCCGTGGTCGGCCAGGGAGAGCGCGGCCTGGGCGTTCTGCTCGACGAGCAGGATCGTCGTGCCCTGGGACTTGAGCTCCACGATCGTGGACATGATCTTCTGCATCATGATCGGCGAGAGGCCCATGGAGGGCTCGTCGAGCATGAGCAGCTTGGGCTGGGACATCAGCGCCCGGCCCATGGCCAGCATCTGCTGCTCGCCCCCGGACAGGGTGCCCGCGGCCTGCTTACGGCGTTCCCCGAGTATGGGGAACAGGTCGTAGGCGCGCTGGATGTCCTTCTCGATGCCCGCCTTGTCGTTGCGGAGGAAGGCGCCGAGGTGGAGGTTCTCCGCGATGCTCAGGCGCGGGAAGATGTGCCGGCCTTCGGGGGAGTGGGCCAGCCCGAGGGCGACGATCTTGTGCGCGGGGACGCCGTTGAGCGGCTTGCCGTCGAAGAGGATCTTGCCCGAGGTGGGCTTGAGCAGGCCGGAGAGCGTGCGCAGGGTGGTGGTCTTGCCGGCGCCGTTGGTGCCGATGAGGGTGACGACCTGGCCTGCTTCGACGCTGAAGGAGATGCCCTTGACCGCTTCGATCTTGCCGTAGGCGACCTTGAGGTCCTCGACCTCTAGCAGTGCGGTCACTGGGATTCTCCTCGCGTGCTGGTGGTGCTGTCCGCCCGTGTCGTGTCCGCGACGGCTTCCGCGGCCTCGACCTCGGCGACCTCGTCGTCTCCTGGTGCGCCTTCGAAGGGGGTGCCGAGGTAGGCGGCGACGACGCGTTCGTCGGCCTGTACCACCTGCGGGGTGCCTTCGACGAGCTTCTCGCCCTGTACGAGGACGGCGACGCGGTCGGAGAGGTTGAAGACGAAGCGCATGTCGTGCTCGATGAGGAGGATGGCGATGCCCTGGTCACGGATGGCGAAGACGAGTTCTTCCGTCGCCCGTGTCTCCTGGGGGTTCATGCCGGCCGTGGGCTCGTCGAGCAGGAGCAGTCCGGGTTCGCTCGCCAGAGCGCGGGCGATCTCCAGCTTGCGCTGTTCTCCGTAGGGGAGGTTCCTCGCGAGGTGGTCCCGCTTGTGGGCGAGGCCGATGAAGTCGAGGAGTTCCATGGCGCGGTTCTCGGAGGCCTTCTCGGCCTTCTTGAAGCCGGGTCCGCGCAGGAGTGCGGACCAGAGGCCCTCCTTGGTGCGGGTGTGGCGGCCGACGAGCACGTTCTCCAGGACGGTCATGTTGGCGAAGAGCCGGATGTTCTGGAAGGTGCGGGCGATGCCTGCCTGGGTGACCAGGTGCGGCTTCGGCGGGAGGACGGTGCCCTTGTAGGAGACCGTGCCCTCCGTCGGCACGTACAGGCCGGTGAGGCAGTTGAAGAAGGTGGTCTTGCCTGCGCCGTTGGGTCCGATGAGGCCGACGATCTCGCCGCTGTTGACGGTGAAGTCGACGGAGCGGACGGCGGTGAGGCCGCCGAAGCGCATGGTGACGTCGCGGGCCTCGAGTACGGGTGTCTTCGTTGTCGTCTGTGTCGTCATCGTGCTCAGGCCCCCGTCTTGGTGACGGCCGGTTGGTCGGTCAACGTGGTGGTGTCCGGTACGTCGAGTTGGCCGGTCTCGTGGAATTCGAGCTGGCGGCGGCGGTTGGCGATGATGCCTTCCGGCCGGAAGCGCATGAGGACCACGAGGGCGATGCCGAAGGCGAGGAGCGACTTGTCCTGGAGGAAGACGAGCTTCTCCGGGAGCAGGTACAGGAGCGCGGCACCCAGGAGGGGACCGGCCACGGTGCCCATGCCGCCGAGGACGACGGCGGCGAGGAGGAAGGCCGAGTTGGGCGGGGTCGATCCGGCGAACTGGTAGGGGTTCGGGACGACGCTGTAGGTGACGTGGGCGCTGACGGTGCCGGCCAGGCCGGCCAGGGCGGCGCCGAGGGCGAAGGCGACCAGTTTGACCCGGAAGCCGTTGATGCCCATGGCGGTGGCGGCGGTCTCGTCCTCGCGGATGGCGATCCAGGAGCGGCCGATGCGTGAGTCGGCCGCGCGGGTGTAGACGAGGACGACGATCGCCATGATCAGGACCATGAGCAGGTAGTAGTTGGCGAAGCGGCCGAGGGTGAAGCCGGCGATGTCGTGGGATTCGCCGAAGTTGTATCCGAAGAAGGACAGGTCCGGGATGGCCGGGATGCCGTTGGGGCCGTTGGTGATGTCGGGGCCGGAGTCGCCGTCGAGGTTGTTGACGGCGATGCGGAAGATCTCTCCGAAGCCGAGGGTGACGATGGCGAGGTAGTCGCCGCGCAGTCGCAGGGTGGGGGCGCCGATGAGGACGCCGAAGATGAGCGATGCGGCGGCGCCGCTGAGGGCGGCGGCCCAGAAAGGGAACTGCACGCCGGAGAAGGTGGAGAACTCGGAGCCGGAGACGAGTGCGGCGGTGTAGGCGCCGACGCCGAGGAAGGCGACGTATCCGAGGTCGAGGAGTCCGGCGAGGCCGACGACGATGTTGAGGCCGAGGGCGACGGTTCCGAAGATCAGGATGTTGACGCCGATGTTGGCGTAGTGGTCGTCGGTCTGCGTGAAGGGGAACGCGATGGCGGCGGCGAAGCCCATCGCGAGGGTGAAGCTGCGGTTGGCGGCGACGAGCGCGGAGAAGCGGTCCATCAGGCCGGCCGTGTGCAGGGCCCAGACGGTGAGGACGACGACGAACAGGTAGCCGATGAAGAGCTCGCCGTATTCGGTGTCGATGCCGTACGTGAAGGTGGCGAGACCGATGATGGTGACGGCGGTGACGACGAGCCGCTGGATCCAGGGGGCGGTGGCGCGGGCCGCGGGGATGCGCTCGGCCTTGGCGATGTAGCTGCCGAGGGATTCCTTGACGGACTGTTCGCCGACGCCCTCCTGGGGGAGCGCGAGGGCTCCGAGGAGGGGCAGCAGGGACGCGACGAAGGCGAGGTACCCGCCGGGTTCGAGGTTGGCCGTTCCGCCGAGGTCCGTGACGATGGCGATGACGGTGAACCAGGTGGTGCCGAGTCCGCCGAGGGCGCTGAGGACGACGGGTGCGTTGTTGCCCGCGGGGGAGAGCCAGCCGAGGCCGGGGGTGCCGTAGCGGGCGAGCGCGAACAGCAGGGTGAGGATTCCGGCGGTGAAGGTCAGCCACTGCAGGCCGCCGGGGTAGCCGTTGAAGGTGAGGTCGCCGGGGAACTTGCTGGTCCAGGTCCAGGCGAGGAAGGCGGAGGCCGAGGTGGCGACGGCGCCGACGAGGGTGAGCGCGCGGGCGGCGGCGCTGGGCAGCGGGATGAGGCCGCGGGCGGCGGTGTCCGTCTTGGCGGGGGCGTGAGTCATGGTGGTCACGCCCTGTCCGCGACGCGTTCGCCCAGCAGGCCTTGTGGCCTGAAGAGCAGGACGAGGATCAGCAGGCAGAAGGCCCAGACGTTGGCCCAGCTGGCGCCGCCGAGCTGCTGCATGCCCGGGATGCCGTCGATGTAGGCGGAGGCAAGGGTCTCGGCGACGCCGAGGACGAGCCCGCCGAGCATGGCGCCGTAGATGTTGCCGATGCCGCCGAGGACCGCCGCGGTGAAGGCCTTGAGGCCCATCAGGAAGCCCATGCGGTAGTCGATGTTGCCGTACTTGAGTCCGTAGGCGACGGCTGCGACGGCGGCGAAGAGGCCGCCGATGGCGAAGGCGATGACGATGATGCGGTTGGTGTCGATGCCCATGAGCTGTGCGGTGTCCGGGTCCTGCGCGGTGGCCTGCATGGCACGGCCGGTGCGGCTGCGGCGGACGAACAGGGCGAGGGACGCCATGCAGACGACGGCTGCGAGGATCAGGAAGATGTCGGCGTCCTTGATGGTGACGGAGCCGATGTCGTGGGTGGCGTCGAGGCCGGGGAACGCGCGGGCGCGGTCGGCGTCGGGGTAGAAGTTGCGGACGACTTCCTGGAGGGCCAGGGAGAGACCGATGGCGGTGATCAGTGGCGCTAGCCGTGGTGCTCCGCGCAGTGGTCGGTAGGCGAACCGTTCGGCCCCGACGGCGATGAGGACGGCGACGAGGGCGCCGCCTATCAGCATCAGGGGCACGAGGGCCCACATCGTGATGCCCGAGGGGAGGGCCAGGTAGACGGTGAGTGCGCCGAAACCTCCGGTCATGAAGATCTCGCCGTGCGCGAAGTTGATGAGCTGGACGATGCCGTACACCATCGTGTAACCGATGGCGATGAGCCCGTACATCGAGCCTAGAAGCAGCCCGTTGGCCAGCTGCTGCGGCAGGGTGTTCACCGCATGGCCTCCATAGGTCGGTGGTCGTTGTGCACTGTGGCGTGCACGCGGGGGGTGGGTGTGGAAACGGGCCGCGCGGTCGGGGTTCTCTTCCCGCGCGGCCCGTTTGTGTGTGCTCTGGGGGGAGCGTCAGCCGGGTGCTGTCAGTTGGCGTCGTAGGTGCCGGTCTTGACGGCCTTCCACGCGCCCTTCTCGACCTGGTAGACGGTGAGCTGCTTGTTGGTCGTGTCGCCGTACTCGTCGAAGGCGACCTTGCCGCTGATGCCTTCGAAGTCGGTCTTCTGGACCCCTTCGACGACCTTGGAGCGCAGGTCGTCGCCGCTGGGCAGCTTGTCGCCGTTGGCGGTCTTGGCAGCCTTCACCGCGTTGATGATCGCGGTGGTGGCGTCGTAGGCGTAGGCACCGTAGGCGCCGTAGTCACCCTTGTAGCCCTTGGCCTTGTAGGTCTCGACGAAGGCCTTGGCGCCGGGGAGGGTGTCGACCGGGACGCCGATGGCGGTCGCGAGGTCGCCCTCGGAGGGCTTGCCGGCCGTCTCGATGTACGTGGTGGCGTACATGCCGTCGCCGCCGAACAGCGGGATGTCGACGCCGGCGTCCTTGAGCTGCTTGGTGATCAGCGCGGACTCGTCGTACTGGCCGCCGTAGTAGACGAGGTCGGCGCCGGACGCCTTGATCTTGGAGACGAGGGCTCCGAAGTCCTTGTCACCGGTGTTGACGTGGTCGGTGCCCGCGATCTTGCCGCCGGCCTTGACGAACGACTCGTTGAAGAGCTTGGCGAGGCCGGCGCCGTAGGTCTGCTTGTCGTCGACGACGAAGACGTTCTTCTTCTTGAGGCCGGTGTAGGCGTATTCGGCCGCGAAGCCGCCCTGGAGGGCGTCGGTGGTGGCGGTGCGGAAGTACGTCTTGTACGGGCGCTTGGGCGCGGTCTGCCAGTTCTTGCCCTGGGTGAGCTCGGGGTTGGTGTTCGCCGGGGAGATCTGCACCATGTCGGCGGAGGAGAAGACCTGGAGCATCGACTGGGCGACACCGGAGTTCAGCGGGCCGACGGCGCCGACGACGGACTTGTCGCCGACGAGCGCGGTGGCGTTCTGCTGGCCGGTGGCGGGCTGCGCCTTGTCGTCCAGGGCCTTGATCTTGAACTTGACGCCCGGGACGGTGTTCTTCTTGTTGGCGTCGTCGACGGCGATCTGGGCGCCGTACTGGATACCGAGGCCGGTGGTGGAGTTCTCGCCGGAGAGCGGGGAGTCGACACCGATGGTCAGGGTGGTGCTGCCGGAGTCGCCGCTGTCGCCGTCGCCGCTGTCGTCACGGGAGCCGCATGCGGTGAGGGTCAGAGCTCCGGTGGTGAGAATGGAGGTGAATATCACCATAGAACGCTGTCGCACAATCAGTCCTTTCCGCAGGCATGACCGTCCCTGTGGGGCCGGCGGATGCCGAGGTACCGAACTCCCGGTGGAGCGGTGACTGGGCGTGACTCTAAGCCTGGTCCGTAGGCAGAGCATCGTCCGACGCTGGCTTGTGACTTTCTTGTTATGCCGTGGTGGATCGTGCCCATACGGGAAGAGAGCTCTCGGCCGCTTTGGCGGAAATTCTCTGGCGTCCACATTTTGAGAACCCGCACTTCCGGTTGCACGTGGGCGGGCCTGGCCGTAGGACCGGGTCACGGGCGGGTTCGGCCCGTGGGTAAAGGCCTCGGGAGCGGGGGCCGCCGCGGCGGAAAGCGTGTTGCTGTATTGCGTGCGTGTTACAGAGTGTTACGTCGAAAAGCGCTGGGCTCGCGTTGAGTGGCAGTCCGGTGTGTTCGGTCCCGGGAATTCGGACGCTGATCGGGCGTCCTGTCCATGCATGCAGGCCGACGGCTTCCGGAGCGGTCCCGGCATGGTCACGGGCGGTACGGGGCGCGGACCTGGCTGGGCGTCGGCCGCGGGGAGGCCCTGAGGGGGCGTGGCGCGGCGGGGCGGCGGCGGTGCGGCCTGAGGCCGGGCGGGTGGCGCTGCGGGCGGTGTGGCCCAAGGGGTGGGCGGCTGCGGGGAGTTGTCGCCCCGTGTGGGGCGTACGGGCCCGGCCGGGCCGGCGCCCGTGGGTCGGGGCGCGGCCGGCCGGGTGGTGGGCCGTGTCAGCGCGCGGCGTCGACCCGCTGTGCGTCGCTCGGCTTCACGTCGCGCAGCAGGCAGGTCAGGCGGGCGCTGCAGACCCGCTTGCCGTCCTCGCCGCTGATCACGATCTCGTACGTGGCGGTGGAGCGGCCCCGGTGCAGTGGGGTGGCCACGCCGGTGACCAGGCCGGAGCTGGCGCCGCGGTGGTGGGTGCAGTTGAGGTCGACACCGACGGCGATCTTGGAGCTGCCGCCGTGCAGCATGGCGCCGACGGAGCCGAGGGTCTCGGCGAGCACGGCGGAGGCGCCGCCGTGCAGGAGCCCGTACGGCTGGGTGTTGCCCTCGACCGGCATGGTGCCCACGACGCGGTCCGCGGAGGCCTCGACGATCTGGACGCCCATGCGCGAGCCGAGGTGTCCGGCGGAGAACATGGCGACCAGGTCCACACCCAGTGCCGTGTATTCGTCGATGACCTCTTGCGGGAACTTCACGTGGTGCTGCTCGCCCATGGGGTCCGGCTCCTTGCGTCGTCGATCGTGGGTGACCGTGGCGTGACCGCGGTGACTAAGCGAACGCTCAGTTGGTGGCCGATTGTTCCAGACGGATGACGACGGACTTGCTGGCGGGCGTGTTGCTGGTGTCGGCGGTGGCGTCCAGCGGCACCAGGACGTTGGTCTCCGGGTAGTAGGCGGCCGCGCAGCCGCGGGCCGTCGGGTAGTGCACGATGCGGAAGCCGTCGGCGCGGCGCTCCACGCCGTCCTTCCACTCGCTGACCAGGTCGGCGTACGAGCCGTCGGCGAGGCCCAGTTCGCGGGCGTCCTCGGGGTTCACCAGGACGACCCGGCGGCCGTTCTTGATGCCTCGGTAGCGGTCGTCGAGGCCGTAGATCGTGGTGTTGTACTGGTCGTGGGAGCGCAGGGTCTGCAGGAGCAGGCGGCCCTCGGGGAGCTTGGGGTATTCGACGGGCGCCGCGGTGAAGTTGGCCTTGCCGGTGGCGGTCGGGAAGCGGCGTTCGTCGCGCGGGGCGTGCGGGAGGGCGAAGCCCGCGGGGTCGGCGACGCGTGTGTTGAAGTCGTCGAAGCCCGGGACGACGCGTGCGATGCGGTCGCGGACCGTCGCGTAGTCCTTCTCGAACTCCTCCCAGGGGGTGCGGGATTCGGCGCCCAGGACGCGGCGGGCGAGGCGGCACACGATGGCCGGCTCGGACAGCAGGTGGTCGCTGGCGGGCTCCAGGCGGCCGCGTGAGGCGTGCACCATGCCCATGGAGTCCTCGACGGTCACGAACTGCTCGCCGCCGCCCTGGAGGTCGCGCTCGGTGCGGCCGAGGGTGGGCAGGATCAGGGCGCGGGCGCCGGTGACGGCGTGCGAGCGGTTGAGCTTCGTCGACACGTGCACGGTGAGGCGGGCGCGGCGCATGGCGGCCTCGGTGACCTCGGTGTCGGGGGACGCGGAGACGAAGTTGCCGCCCATCGCGAAGAAGACCTTGGCCTTGTCGTCGCGCATCGCGCGGATGGCCCGTACGACGTCGTGGCCGTGGCCGCGGGGCGGGGCGAAGCCGAACTCCTTCTCCAGGGCGTCCAGGAAGGCGGGTGCGGGGCGCTCGAAGATGCCCATGGTGCGGTCGCCCTGCACGTTCGAGTGGCCGCGCACCGGGCAGACGCCCGCGCCGGGGCGGCCGATGTTGCCGCGCAGCAGGAGGAAGTTGACGACCTCGCGGATGGTCGGCACGGAGTGCTTGTGCTGGGTGAGGCCCATCGCCCAGCACACGATGGTGCGCTCGGAGGCGAGGACCATGGCCAGCGCCTCGTCGATCTGCGCGCGGGTGAGGCCGGTCGCGGTGAGGGTCTCGTCCCAGTCGGCGGCGCGGGCGGCCTCGGCGAACTCCTCGTAGCCGTGGGTGTGTTCACCGACGAACTCCTCGTCGACGGCGCCCTCCGTATCGAGGATGAGCTTGTTCAGGAGGCGGAAGAGGGCCTGGTCGCCGCCGATGCGGATCTGCAGGAACAGGTCGGTGAGCGCGGCGCCCTTGATCATGCCCTGGGGGGTCTGCGGGTTCTTGAAGCGCTCCATGCCCGCCTCGGGCAGCGGGTTCACCGTGATGATCTTCGCGCCGTTCGACTTCGCCTTCTCCAGGGCGGAGAGCATGCGCGGGTGGTTGGTGCCCGGGTTCTGCCCGGCGACGATGATCAGGTCCGCCTGGTAGAGGTCGTCGAGGAGGACGCTGCCCTTGCCGATGCCGATGGTCTCGTTCAGTGCGGAGCCGGACGACTCGTGGCACATGTTGGAGCAGTCGGGGAGGTTGTTCGTGCCGTACTCGCGGGCGAACAGCTGGTAGAGGAACGCCGCCTCGTTGCTGGTGCGGCCCGAGGTGTAGAACAGCGCCTCGTCGGGGGAGTCGAGGGCGGTCAGCTCCTCGGCGACGATGTCGAAGGCACGCTCCCAGGACACCGCCTCGTAGCGGTCGGCGCCCTCTTCGAGGTACATGGGCCGGGTGAGGCGGCCCTGCTGGCCCAGCCAGTAGCCGCTGCGGGTGGCGAGGTCGGCGACCGGGTGCGCGGCGAAGAAGTCCGGGGTGACGCGGCGCAGGGTGGCTTCCTCCGCGACCGCCTTCGCGCCGTTCTCGCAGAACTCCGCCGTGTGCCGGTGATCCGGGTCGGGCCAGGCGCAGCCGGGGCAGTCGAAGCCGTCCTTCTGGTTGACCCGGAGCAGGGTCAGCGCCGTGCGCTTCACCCCCATCTGCTGCTGGGCGATGCGCAGGGTGTGCCCGATGGCGGGCAGCCCGGCCGCGGCGTGCTTGGGCCCGGCGACCTGCGGCGCGTCCTGAACCGGATCGTTCTGGGGCGGCTTGCCGGCCATCTCGGCCTCCTCTTCGAGCGCGTGTGTGAGGTACGTCTCCGATGGTCGCACGTGGTGCCGACACACACCTGGGGCAGGGCCGCGGGCGGCGCCGAGCGGCGCTGTGGGTCCGACTGTCAGTGGGGCGTGGCAGGATCGGGGGTGTGGCAGAGACAGCATCGAAGAAGACCGAGAAGACCTCCGGCGGGGGACGCCCGCGGCTGATGCTCATGGATGGGCACTCGCTGGCGTACCGCGCGTTCTTCGCGCTGCCGGTGGAGAATTTCACGACGGCGACGGGCCAGCCGACGAACGCGATCTACGGCTTCGCGTCGATGCTCGCCAACACGCTGCGCGACGAGGCGCCCACGCACTTCGCGGTGGCCTTCGACGTGTCGCGCAAGACGTGGCGCTCCGAGGAGTTCCCGGAGTACAAGGCGAACAGGTCGAAGACGCCGGACGAGTTCAAGGGCCAGGTCGAGCTGATCGGTGAGCTCCTGGACGCGATGCACGCGGAGCGGTTCGCCGTCGACGGCTTCGAGGCGGACGACATCATCGCCACGCTCGCCACGCAGGCCGAGGCCGAGGGTTTCGACGTGTTGATCGTCACGGGCGACCGTGACTCCTTCCAGCTGGTCTCCGAGCACACGACCGTGCTCTATCCGACCAAGGGAGTCTCCGAGCTGACCCGGTTCACCCCGGAGAAGGTCTTCGAGAAGTACGGGCTGACTCCCGCCCAGTACCCCGACTTCGCGGCCCTGCGCGGCGACCCGTCGGACAACCTGCCGGGTATTCCGGGCGTCGGTGAGAAGACCGCCGCGAAGTGGATCAACCAGTTCGGTTCGTTCGCGGAGCTGGTCGAGCGGGCCGAGGAGGTCAAGGGCAAGGCCGGGCAGAACTTCCGCGACCACCTGGACTCGGTCAAGCTGAACCGCCGGCTGACCGAGATGGTGCGTGACGTCGAGCTGCCGAAGGCGGTCCCCGCCCTGGAGCGCGCTCCGTACGACCGCACGGCGGTCGCGATGGTCCTGGACACCCTGGAGATCCGCAATCCGTCGCTGCGCGAGCGGCTGCTGGCCGTGGACCCGGGCGAGGAGCCCGCCGAGGCGCAGCCGGCCGCCGCGGGCGTGGCCGTGGACGGCACGGTCCTGGAGGCGGGCGGGCTGCACCCCTGGCTCGCCGAGCACGGCACGGCGGCGCTCGGCGTCGCCACGGTCGACACCTGGGCGCTCGGTACGGGGTCGGTCGCGGAGGTCGCGCTCGCCGCGGCCGACGGGCCGGCGGCGTGGTTCGACCCGTCGCAGCTCGACGAGAGCGACGAGAACGCGTTCGCGCGGTGGCTCGCCGACGCCGACAGCCCCAAGGTGCTGCACAACGCGAAGGCGGTCATGCGGGTCTTCGCCGAGCACGGGTGGAGCGTCGCGGGCATCTCCATGGACACCGCGCTCGCCGCCTATCTCGTGAAGCCGGGCCGGCGCTCCTTCGACCTGGACGCGCTGTCCCTGGAGTACCTCGGCCGGGAGCTGGCGCCCGCCGCGACCGCCGACGGACAGCTCGCCTTCGGCGCGGACGAGGGGGCGGAGGCCGACGCGCTGATGGTGCAGGCCCGCGTGATCCTCGATCTGGGCGAGGCCTTCGGGGAGCGGCTCCAGGAGGTCGGCGCGGCCGATCTGCTCCGGGACATGGAGCTGCCCACCTCGACGCTGCTGGCCCGCCTGGAGCGCCACGGCATCGCGGCGGACAGGGCGCACCTGGAGACGATGGAGCAGATGTTCGCGGGCGCGGTCCAGCAGGCCGTGAAGGAGGCCCACGCGTCCGTGGGGCACGAGTTCAACCTGGGCTCGCCCAAGCAGCTCCAGGAAGTCCTCTTCGGCGAGCTGGGCCTGCCCAAGACCAAGAAGACGAAGACCGGCTACACGACGGACGCCGACGCGCTGGCCTGGCTCGCCGCCCAGACCGACAACGAACTGCCGGTCATCATGCTCCGCCACCGCGAGCAGGCGAAGCTGCGGGTGACCGTCGAGGGCCTGATCAAGACGATCGCCGCGGACGGCCGTATCCACACCACGTTCCACCAGACGGTCGCCGCGACGGGCCGCCTCTCGTCGCAGGACCCGAACCTGCAGAACATCCCGGTGCGCACCGAGGAGGGCCGCGCGATCCGCCGCGGCTTCGTGGTCGGCGAGGGCTTCGAGTCGCTGATGACCGCCGACTACAGCCAGATCGAGCTGCGGGTGATGGCTCACCTGTCCGAGGACGAGGGCCTGCTGGCGGCCTTCACCTCCGGCGAGGACCTGCACACCACGGTCGCCTCGCAGGTGTTCTCCGTGGAGCGGTCCGCCGTCGACGCGGAGATGCGCCGCAAGATCAAGGCCATGTCGTACGGGCTGGCCTACGGTCTGTCGGCGTTCGGTCTCTCCCAGCAGCTCAACATCGACGCGGGCGAGGCGCGTGCGCTGATGGACACGTACTTCGAGCGCTTCGGAGGGGTACGGGACTATCTGCGCCGGGCGGTCGACGAGGCGCGGGCGACGGGTTACACGGCGACGCTGTTCGGGCGCCGCCGGTACCTCCCCGACCTCAACAGCGACAACCGCCAGCGGCGTGAGGCGGCCGAGCGCATGGCGCTGAACGCGCCGATCCAGGGCACGGCGGCGGACATCGTCAAGATCGCGATGCTGCATGTGGACCGGGCTCTGCGCGAGGCCGGGCTCACGTCCCGCATGCTCCTCCAGGTCCACGACGAAATCGTCCTGGAGATCGCGCCGGGGGAGCGCGCGAAGACGGAGGAACTGGTCCGCCGGGAGATGGCTGGGGCGGTGCGGCTCAGGGCGCCGCTGGACGTGTCGGTGGGCTCGGGGGCGGACTGGGAGTCTGCGGCGCATTAGCTCCGCTGGGGTGCGGGGTCGTTGTGCGGCGCGGGCCGGCGGTGGCTTGGCACGCGGTCCCCTGCGGGGCTTGGGCCGGGTTTGTCGGTGCGGGTCCGCTGGGGCTTGGCGCGCAGTTCCTCGCGCCCCCCTGCGGGGCTTGGGCGGGTTTGTTGGTGCGGGTCCGCTGAGGCTGAGCGCGCAGTTCCTCGCGCCCCTGAGGGGGTGGGGGGCCGAGGCGGTGTGTCGGGTGCGGCTCGTCGTGGGTTGAGCGCGCAGTTCCTCGCGCCCCTGAGGGGGTGGGGGGCCGAGGCGGTGTGTCGGGTGCGGCTCGTCGTGGGTTGAGCGCGCAGTTCCTCGCGCCCCTGAGGGGGTGGGGGCCGAGGTGGTGTGTCGGGTGCGCAGTTCCCCGTGCCCCTGGGGTGAGTGGGTGTCCGGGGTCGTGTGTTGGGTGCGGGGCGGAGGCGTTGGGGTTAGTGGGGCGTAGCCCCGCTTTTTTGGGGCGCGGGGAACTGCGCGATCAGCCCCCGCCGGGGCGCACCCGACGACGTACCACGGTCAGCGGGGAACCGGACGGCTCCGCTCCGCACGGTCCGCCGCCGCGCTGGGGCGAACCGGAGCCGGGCGCCACACCCTGACCGCCACGGCGTACCCCGCGAAGCCGACGGCCAGCCCGGCCCCCGCCCCGAAACAGACCGTCGGAATCAGCTCCCAGGGCTCGGCCCGCGCCCCCCAGTAGTCCCACCAGCGAGCGGCCCGCTGCACAGCGGCCACCACCGCGCAGCCCCCGATCAGGACCCCCGCCAGCCAGCGGTCACGCACCGACAGCAGGGGTACGCCCACGGCCACCGCCGCCTCCGATGCCCCCGCGGGGCGCTGCCGCCGCAGGGCCACCACCACGAACGCCGCGATCACCACGGCGGCGACGGCCGAACCGCCGTACTGCAGATACCAGTACAGGGGCGAACCCGCGACCTCCCGCCCCAACACGGGAAACACCCGCATGCCCCACCGGTCGAGATGCGTGAACGCGTCCCAGACGACATGGGTCAGCGCCCCGGACACCGCGGACACGTACCACCACAGGGCGAGCGACGGCCGCAGGCGGGCGCGCGGCGCACCGCAGCGCAGGAAGGCCCCGACCCGCCCCTGCCGGCCGCGCGGCAACAGCGCCACCAGCGGCTCACGCAGCACCAGCCAGGCCCCCACGAGCACCCAGGCGACCAGGACGTCGAAGGTGAACACCCCGGTGAGGGAGTGCGTGAAATCGCCGAACTCCATTGCCCCCGGCAGCATACTCGCCGCGTAATAGGTCATGTCGGGCGCGAACGAACCGGCCACGAGCACGGCCGGAACCAGTCGGCCGCGTCCGGTCCCGTCGGTGCGTACCACCGGCAGGACGGCCGCGGCATGGCTGAGAGTGAACGGCAACTGGGCTCCCCGCGAACGACATTGCCCCGGACCGAGGAGAATCCTCCCGGCCCGGGAGAACCGGCCCCGACCGAGCGGAGCGGACGGCCCTGCTGGACGGCCCGACCACTCCTTGATCGGTGACGTTCAGTATGAGGGAACGGTTCCCGGTGGCGCGGCATGCCGGGGGTCTCCGGGGCCGGACCAACGGTATGTGGCCAACCGGTGAAAACCGGGCACGAACAGGTGTCTACGCGCCAGAAGTTGTCGTAGGGTCGCCTGGGTCGCCGTACTGGGGAGTGCGGCCGCACGGCACCGGGCAGCAGGAGAACGCGCGGAGCACGAGTGATCGTCCACGGGAGGGGTTCACGCAATGGCGGCGCAATTCGGCAGGCGGGTCGTCAAGGGGGCGGCCACCACAGCAGTGGCGGCACTGGCGGTCGCGGCTCTGTCCGCATCCCAGGCCCCGGGCGTGACGGACTCCTCCCAGGGCAAGGGGAGCGCCAACTCCCAGCCCTCGCCCGACCCGAACGCCGGCGACGGCGCGACCGGCAACTCGCCGTACTACACGGACCTCCCGCCGCTCAACAGCCCCACGCCGTCGCCCAGCGCGAGCGCCACCCCGGGCGCCGCGGGTGACGCCGAAGCGGGCATACCCGCGACCGTTCTCGACGCCTACAAGAAGGCCGAGACGGAGCTGGGCCGGTCCAAGCCCGGGTGCAACCTCCCCTGGCAGCTCCTCGCGGCCATCGGCAAGGTCGAGTCCGGACAGGCCAACGGCGGCCGGGTCTACGCCAACGGGACCACGATCACCCCGATTCTCGGCCCGGCCCTAGACGGCAACGGATTCGCGCTGATCACCGACACCGACGGCGGCGCGTACGACGGGGACACCGCCCACGACCGGGCGGTCGGTCCCATGCAGTTCATCCCCTCCACCTGGGAGTGGGCGGGCCGCGACGGCAACGACGACGGCAAGAAGGACCCCAACAACATCTACGACGCGGCCCTCGCGGCCGGCCACTACCTGTGCCGGTTCGACTGGGACCTGTCCGACAGCGCCGACCTCAGGCGCGCCGTCCTCAGCTACAACAACGAGACGGCTTACCTGAACACGGTCCTGTCGTGGCTGGAGTTCTACCGCAAGGGCACCCACGAGGTCCCCGACGGCAGGGGCACGCTGCCCTCCGGCCGCAGCGACGGGACGAGCAGCAGCCCGACGCCGACCTCGCCGGCCTCTCCGGGCACGACGACGCCCAGCGGTCAGACCCCGGGAGGCGGCGGCTCCACGAGCCCGAGCACGAGCCCGAAGCCGCCCAGCAGCACGCCGACCCCGCCGGCCACCACACCCCCGGCGACCTCGACCCCCACGCCCACCGAGACGGTGGACCACCTGGAGGACGCGGGCACCGGGAAGCTCACCGCGACCGCCGGGGACACCTTCACCGAGAAGATCACCGCCCGTACCGAGACGAAGGCGGGCAAGCCCGTCGGGAAGGTCCGGGTCCGGTTCACGATCGTCGGCGACACCGACGCGGCCTTCACCGGCGGGGAGAGCGTCGCGACCGTCGTCACCGACGCCTCCGGTGTGGCGACCGCGCCCGCGCTCGACGCGGGTGAGAAGACCGGCGGGTTCACGGTCCGCGCCACCGTCGTCGGCCGCTCCGTCTCCGGCCTCGACTACGCGGCGACGGTCACCGCCCGCCAGGCCGACGCCCTCGCCCGCACCACCGACACTGCGCTGACCTGCGTGCCGGGTGGCGAGTTCGCGGACCGGGTCGCGCTGAAGGCCACGTACAAGGGCGCCGCCGCGGACGGTGTCGCCGCCACGGCCACGCTCGTCAAGGCGGCGGACGACGCCACCGAGAACGACAAGGGCCCGTACTTCAAGGACGCGGACGACAAGCCGGTACGCACCCTCGCGGGCCTCAAGACGGACGCGAACGGCCTGCTGGAACTGCCGAAGCTGTACGCGGACGACACGGCCGGCACGTACCTGCTGCGGATCACCACGACCGGCGGCGCGACGCTGACCGTCGAGCTGAAGGTGGCGGCGGCCGCCGCCTAGCGCAGCCGGCGGACGACCCGCGGCGCCCCCTGAGACCTGTCCGTCAGGCGAGGGGGCGCCGCTGTGTGTGCGCGACGTGTTCTCATCTCGCCCGCCCGTTGCTACGGTGCCCGATCTGACGATGTATCAGTTCCGTGCGCCGGGAGGTCCGCAATGCGTGCCCTGATCGCCGCCGCGACCGGTCTCGCCGTCGCGTTCGCGCTGGTCCTCACGATCACGGCCGTGGGCTCACCCGCGGGCAGGACGTCACCGAAGCCGCTGCTCACCACTGTCCCCAGCCATCCATGAGTAAGCCAGCCACCACGTCATCCGCAACGCACGGGAGGGCCGTCGAGATGCGCCGCAAGGCCAGCCTGATCCTGCTCGCCCTCGCCGTGTTCTTCGCGGCCCTGTCCCCGCTGCTGCGCTGGTACGCCTTCCCGCGGCTCGCCAAGATCCCCGCCGGCCAGTACCAGGACATGGTGCTGGAGGCGAAGGACGCGACCCTCCTCGACTACGGCACCATGACCGCCAAGAAGGTCGACAAGGTCACCGTCGTCCAGACCCTCAAGGGCGACGTCGAGGCCTCCGAGAAGATCGAGAGGACCGCGAACCGCGACGTCGTCGTCTGGGACGGCCTCTCCTACGTCCAGGGCCCCGACGGCAAGATGGTCTCCAGGATCCCCGAGCGGTACATCTTCGACGCCCACACCCAGGAACCCGTCCACGCCACCGGCGAGATGGTCGACGGCGACCCCGTCAGGCGTGAGGGCATCGAGTTCAAGTGGCCCTTCCTGACGGAGAAGAGGGACTACGAGTACTTCGACGCGCAGGCCCGGATCACCGCGCCCATCCACTACGAGGGCACCCAGGACTTCCGGGGCGTCGACGTGTACTACTTCGAGCAGACCATCCCCTGGACCAAGGTGCCCTTCCCGAAGATCATGCCCGTCGAAGGCATCACGCCGGAGTCGGTCGCCAGGACGGGCACGACCCGCTGGTACACCACGGTCCGCAAGTTCTGGGTCGAACCCGTCACCGGCGCACCCGTCTACGGGGAGGAGATCCACAAGGAGGAGCTGCGCGGCGGCACCCTCCTGGGCGACCGCGACAAGGTGACCGCCTTCGCCGGGCACGTGAAGATGCGCGAGGACTACATCCGCTCGACGGTCGACCTGGTCAAGTCCCAGCGGCTGCTGGTCCTGCTGATGACCTCGTACCTGCCCTGGGGCTTCCTCGTCCTGGGCGTCGGGCTGCTGTCGCTCGCCCTGTACCTGGAGGCCCGCGGCCGCCGCCCCGAGGAGCCTTCGCCGGCGGCGGCCCGTGAACCGGAGCCGATCAGCGCCTGAGGCGTGCGTTCGTGTGCCGGGTCGGCTGCGCGGTCGCCGGGTCCTCGGGCCAGGGGTGCTTCGGGTACCGCCCGCGCAACTCCGCCCGTACGCCCCGGTAGCCGCCCTTCCAGAAGGACGCGAGGTCGGAGGTGACGGCGGCCGGGCGCCCCGCGGGCGACAGCAGATGCACCAGGACGGGCACCCCCGCCACCGTCGGTGACTCCTGCGCCCCGAACATCTCCTGCAGTTTCACCGCGAGCACCGGCTGTTCGGGGTCCGCGTAGTCGACCCGGATCCGGGACCCGCTCGGCACCTCGATCCGCTCGGGCGCCAGTTCCTCGAACCGGGCCGCCTCCCCGGACGCCCACGGCAACAGCCGGCCCAGCGCCTGTCCGGCGTCGATGCGCTCCAGGTCGGCCCGGCGCCGTGCCCGGCCCAGCTCGGGTTCGAGCCATTCGTCCACGCGCGCGTGCAGCGCGTCGTCCGACACGTCGGGCCAAGGGGCCCCGAACCGGTGATGCAGGAACCCGAGCCGCTGCCGCAGCACCTCGGCGTCCCGGGACCACCGCAGCACCCCGAACCCTTCCGCCCGCAGCCCTTCGACGAGCGCCGCCCGTACGAGCCCGGCCCCGGCCTTCTTCAGGGGCCGCACCGCCAACTCCACGGCGCCCAGCCGCCGGACCCGCCGGGCCACGACGTCCCCGCCGTCCCAGCGCACCTCGTCACCTTCGGCGTACAGGGCCCCCGCCGCCTCGCGGGCGATCTCCTCGTCGATCACCGCGGCGAGCCGCACGCGCGCGTGCCCCGCGCCCAGCGGCCGGTCGGCGACCGCGACAGCGATCCAGGCGGCGTCCCGCAGCCCACTGCCCTCACTCCCCAACTCGGCGCGGGTACCGGACACCATGAGAAAGGACCCCCCTTGCCTCCGGGCGACCCGCTCAGGAAAGGCAAGAGCAGCCACAACCCCGACGGCCCACTCGTCACCGGGCGCCCCTTCAGAGGCACGGGGAACCGCGCGCTCGGCCCCAGCGGACTCGCGGTCGGCGTGCGACCGTTCCGGCGTGGGAGGGCCGTCAGGCCCCCGCGCGGGCGCCGCCGCGGTCCGCAGTCGCCGTACCTCCGCCCGCCACCGCCCGCCATAGGCGTCACCCCCGCGCCGAGCGGCCCGCAACGCCGCCGCGAGGTCGTCCCCGTACGACCGCGGCGGCTCGTCGCTCAGCAGGGCCACCACCTCGGCGGCACGCTCGGCCCCCAGGGACACCGCCGCGTCCACCAACGCCCGCCCCAGCCGCGGATGCAGCCCGAGCCGCGACATCCGTACCCCCCGATCGGTCGGCCGCCCGCCGGAGGCCACCGCGCCGATGGCCTCCAGAACGCCCCGAGCGGCCGCCATGGCGCCGGCCGGCGGCGGATCCAGCAAAGACAGTCCCGAGGCGTCGGGATCGCCCCAGCAGGCCGCCTGCAGGGCGAACGCCGTCAGGTCGGCCACCTTGATCTCCGGCGAGGGGAAACGCGGCAGACGCCCGTCCTCCGCCTCCGTCCAGCACCGGTACACCGCCCCCGGGGCCTCCCGCCCGGCGCGCCCGGCCCGCTGCCGCCCGGTGGCCTGCGAGGCCCGTACCGTCGCCAGCGCGCTCAGGCCCCGCGCGTGGTCCACCCGCGGCTCGCGCGCCAGCCCGCTGTCCACGACCACCCGCACCCCGGGGACCGTCAGCGACGACTCGGCCACCGAGGTCGCGAGGACCACCCGGCGCCGCGCACCGCCGGACAGCACCGCGTCCTGCACGGCCGTCGGAGCCCGCCCGTGCACCTGGAGCACCTCGACGTCGCCCAGCCCGTCCAGCCCGCCCAGCTGTCCGGCGACCCGCGCGATCTCCCCGACCCCGGGGAGGAAGCACAGGACGTCCCCGTCGCGTTCGGCGAGCGCCCGCCGCACCACCGACGCCACATGCGTCAGCAGGACGGGATCCACGCGCGTCCCGTGCGGCGGCCGCACCGGGCGCACGGACGGCGCCCACACCACCTCGACGGGATGGGAGACACCCGCCGCCTCGACCACCGGGACGTCGCCGAGCAGCCGCGCCCACCCCTGCGCGTCGGTCGTCGCCGAGGCGGCCACCAGCCGCAGCTCGGGGCGCAGGGCGGCCCGGACGTCCAGCAGGAAGGCCGCCGCGGTGTCCGCGTCAAGATGGCGTTCGTGGCACTCGTCGAGGACGACCACGTCGACACCGGTCAGTTCCTGGTCCCGTTGCAGCCGCTGCAGCAGCACGCCGGTCGTGACGACCTCCACGCGCGCGTGGGGGCCCACCACCCGCTCCCCGCGCACGGTGAACCCGACGCTCCGGCCGACCTTCTCGCCGAGCAGCCACGCCATCCGCCGCGCGGCGGCCCGCGCCGCGATCCGTCGCGGCTCGGCGACGAGGACCCGGCGCGCGGGCCCCTCGCCGACCAGCCCGGCCAGGACCAGCGGCACGAGGGTCGTCTTTCCCGTGCCGGGCGGCGCGACGAGCACGGCGGCGCCCCGGGCCTCCAGGGCGTCGCGCAGGCCGGGCAGCGCGCCGCGTACGGGCAGGAGGTCCAGGGCGTCGTAACGGATCACCTGCTCAGTCTCGTACGCACACGAAGATCGCCGTACCAGGAATGAGGTTTCCCCGAAGGGGCGACCAGCCGCCCCACTCCTGGGTGTTCCAGGCGGGCCACTGCGGTTCGACCAGGTCGACCAGCCGGAAACCGCCCGCGACGACGTCCCGGACGCGGTCGCCGACCGTCCTGTGGTGCTCGACGTACACCGCGTTCCCGGCGTCGTCCTGCTCGACGTACGGGGTGCGGTCGAAGTACGAGGAGGCCACGCTCAGCCCCTCGGGCCCCGGCTCGTCGGGGAAGGCCCAGCGGACCGGGTGGGTGACGGAGAAGACGAACCGGCCGCCCGGCCGCAGCACCCGGTGCACCTCCTTGAGGACCCGCACGGGCTCGGCGACGAACGGCAGCGCCCCGTACGCGGAGCACGCCAGGTCGAAGGAGCCGTCCGCGAAGGGCAGCGCGGTGGCGTCCGCCTCCACGAGCCGGACGCTGTCGGCGCCGATCCGCAGGGCGTGCTGGAGCTGCCGGTGCGAGAGGTCCAGGGCGACCGGTCGGGCCCCCTGGGCGGCCAGCCAGCGCGAGCACTGGGCGGCCCCGGCGCCGATCTCCAGGACGTCCTTCCCCTTCAGGTCCTCCATCGGGCCGAGCAGCTCGGCCTCGATCTCGTCGAGGCCCTCGGGGCACCACACGAATCGGTCGTCGCCGAGGAACGTGCCGTGTTCGATCTGATAGTCGTCCGCGTTCCGGTCCCACCAGCCGCGATTGGCCCGGGAGCTCTCGGAGCCGCCGGCCTCCCGTCGGGTCGCTTCGGGCTCGGACTCGGCCTCGTACTCGGCCTCGTACGGTGGCGCGTACCGGGCCTCGGACGGTTCGGGCTCTTGGATGATCGGCTCCCTCGTATTAATCTGCGGGCTCTTCCGTCCGACCCGTACCGACGGCGGTCACGAAAGGGGCACCACAGGGTTCGCGCGGCCTCGTGGCCTCGCGAGATACCGGATGTACGGCTGCCGCCACGTGGGTCTTGTGCCGGGTATGCGGCGATCCGCCCCGGGTGTGCGCCTTCGCGCATTGACCCTGTCCGGCTGCCCCCGTATGCTACAAGTTGCGCTGCGGGCCTGCGCTCCTCAGACGTAGCAGGCTGCGCTCGCATCTGTCGTATGTCCCCTCGGTTTTCGAGGCGCCACCGGCGAGTGTTCTCATCGAACACGGCCCGGATTCGGCGCTTCCTTGGCTGTCCGGCCTTCTTCAGAGCGAAACGGGCTCCCGGCGTAAGCAGTACCTACGACTCACTGTCCGTACCGGAGCCCTTTCCCACATGACGAGCAGCACCGAGACCACCGCCACCACCCCGCAGGTTGCGGTCAACGACATCGGTAACGAGGAAGCTTTCCTCGCCGCGATCGACGAGACGATCAAGTACTTCAACGACGGCGACATCGTCGACGGCGTCATCGTGAAGGTCGACCGGGACGAGGTCCTGCTCGACATCGGTTACAAGACCGAAGGTGTCATCCCGAGCCGCGAGCTCTCGATCAAGCACGACGTCGACCCCAATGAGGTCGTCAAGGTCGGCGACGAGATCGAAGCCCTTGTTCTCCAGAAGGAGGACAAGGAAGGCCGCCTGATCCTCTCGAAGAAGCGCGCCCAGTACGAGCGCGCCTGGGGCACCATCGAGAAGATCAAGGAAGAGGACGGCATCGTCACCGGCACCGTCATCGAGGTCGTCAAGGGTGGACTCATCCTCGACATCGGCCTCCGTGGCTTCCTGCCGGCTTCTCTCGTCGAGATGCGCCGTGTCCGCGACCTCCAGCCCTACGTGGGCAAGGAGCTCGAGGCCAAGATCATCGAGCTGGACAAGAACCGCAACAACGTGGTCCTGTCCCGCCGTGCCTGGCTGGAGCAGACCCAGTCCGAGGTCCGCCAGACGTTCCTCACCACCCTGCAGAAGGGTCAGGTCCGCTCCGGCGTCGTTTCCTCGATCGTCAACTTCGGTGCGTTCGTGGACCTGGGTGGCGTCGACGGCCTGGTGCACGTCTCGGAGCTCTCCTGGAAGCACATCGACCACCCCTCCGAGGTTGTCGAGGTCGGTCAGGAAGTCACCGTCGAGGTCCTCGACGTGGACATGGACCGCGAGCGTGTCTCCCTGTCGCTGAAGGCGACGCAGGAAGACCCGTGGCAGCAGTTCGCCCGCACGCACCAGATCGGCCAGGTCGTGCCCGGCAAGGTCACGAAGCTGGTTCCGTTCGGTGCGTTCGTCCGCGTGGACGAGGGCATCGAGGGTCTGGTCCACATCTCCGAGCTGGCCGAGCGCCACGTGGAGATCCCGGAGCAGGTCGTCCAGGTCAACGACGAGATCTTCGTCAAGGTCATCGACATCGACCTCGAGCGCCGTCGCATCAGCCTCTCGCTGAAGCAGGCCAACGAGTCCTTCGGTGCCGACCCGGCCTCGGTCGAGTTCGACCCGACGCTGTACGGCATGGCCGCGTCGTACGACGACCAGGGCAACTACATCTACCCCGAGGGCTTCGACCCCGAGACCAACGACTGGCTCGAGGGCTACGAGTCCCAGCGCGAGGTGTGGGAGAACCAGTACGCCGAGGCGCAGACGCGCTTCGAGCAGCACCAGGCTCAGGTCATCAAGTCCCGCGAGGCGGACGCCCAGGCCGAGGCCGAGGGTGTCACCACCCCGGGTGCGGCTCCGGCCGCCTCCAGCGGTGGCGGCGGTGGCGGCGGCGGTTCGTACTCCTCGGAGTCGGACGACAACTCCGGCGCCCTGGCGTCGGACGAGGCGCTGGCGGCACTGCGCGAGAAGCTCGCCGGCGGCCAGAGCTGACAGCTCACCGTCAGCGCTAGCTAGCTGTAGCTGGTAACCGCGGGCCCGCACCCACTTGGGTGCGGGCCCGCGGTGCGTCGTGCCGCCACCGCCTTCCTGTCGTCCTGGCGCCCCGTCTCGGCAGGTAAAAGGCGACCGCGAACAGACGTGAACCGGGAATGCCCGTGTCCTGGGCCGTGTTGTCGAGTACGAACACGAGGAGGAGCGGTCACAGTGCTTGATCCGCAGGGTTTGTACGCATGGGAGCCGAAGGGCTTGGCCGTCGTCGACATGGCGCTCGCACAGGAGTCGGCCGGCCTTGTCATGCTCTACCACTTCGACGGATACATCGACGCGGGCGAGACCGGCGACCAGATCGTCGACCGGCTGCTCGACTCGCTGCCCCACCAGGTCGTGGCCCGCTTCGACCACGACCGGCTCGTGGACTACCGCGCCCGCCGTCCGCTGCTGACGTTCAAGCGCGACCGCTGGGCCGAGTACGAAGAGCCCACGCTGGACGTGCGGCTCGTCCAGGACGCCACCGGCGCGCCCTTCCTGCTGCTCTCCGGTCCCGAGCCGGACGTGGAGTGGGAGCGCTTCACCGCGGCCGTCCAGCAGATCGTGGAACGCCTCGGCGTGCGGCTGTCCGTGAACTTCCACGGCATCCCCATGGGCGTCCCGCACACCCGCCCCGTGGGCCTCACCCCGCACGGCAACCGGACGGACCTCGTCCCCGGCCACCGCAGCCCCTTCGACGAGGCCCAGGTCCCGGGCAGCGCCGAGTCGCTGGTCGAGTACCGCCTCATGGAGGCCGGACACGACGTCCTCGGTGTCGGCGCGCACGTGCCCCACTACATCGCCCGCTCCCCGTACCCGGACGCCGCGCTGACGGTCATGGAGGCGATCACGGCCGCGACCGGACTGGTCCTGCCGAGCATCGCGCACGGGCTGCGCACCGAGGCGCACCGCACCCAGACCGAGATCGACCGGCAGATCCAGGAGGGCGACGAGGACCTCGTCGCCCTCGTACAGGGACTTGAGCACCAGTACGACGCCGCCGCGGGCGCCGAGACGCGGGGCAACATGCTCGCCGAGCCGGTGGACATCCCGTCGGCGGACGAGATCGGTCTCGAGTTCGAGCGGTTTCTCGCGGAGCGGGAGGGCGACGGGTAGCTCCGCTGGTGGAGCGGGAGCAGAAGCGGGAGCGGGTGCGGGAACAGGCGGCGGGCCAGGTCTGGCGTCGGTTGTCTTCTGCGGGCGTGATGTGGCTGGGCGCGCCGTTCCCCGCGTTCCTTCCGGGCGCGTTCGTCGGGGCTTCGGGACCCGGCAGGGGCGGTGTCGGTGGTGGGGCCTAAGCTTTTCGCATGCTGAAGGTGGGCCTGACCGGTGGGATCGGCGCCGGCAAGAGTGAGGTGTCGCGGCTGCTCGTGGAGCACGGGGCCGTGCTGATCGACGCCGACCGGATCGCGCGAGAGGTCGTCGCGCCGGGAACACCCGGTCTTACGGCGGTCGTCGACGCCTTCGGCGCGGACGTACTCACCGCGGACGGCACCCTCGACCGGCCGAAGCTCGGCTCGATCGTCTTCGCGGACGCCGAGAAGCTCGCCGTCCTGAACTCGATCGTGCACCCCTTGGTCGGCGCCCGCTCCCGTGAACTCGAAGAGGCGGCCTCCGCGGACTCCGTGGTGGTGCACGACGTACCGCTGCTCGCGGAGAACGGCCTCGCGAAGCTGTACGACCTCGTGATCGTGGTCGACGCGAGCACCGATACCCAGCTCGACCGGCTCGTCCGGCTGCGTGGCATGACCGAGGACGACGCCCGCGCCCGCATGGCGGCGCAGGCCACGCGCGAGAAGCGCCGGGAGATCGCGGACGTCGTCATCGACAACGACGTTCCCCTGGAAGCGCTTCGGCAGCGAGTACGGGACGTGTGGGCGGACCTGGAGCGGCGGGCTCGGGCGGCCGCGGAATAGTGGGCGCCTTCGAGGCGTTGATTGTCCGCAGTGAGGGAAGGAATTTTCCGTGCCCGAGACCAGCGGATTCGCCGGACGTACTCCGGAGACGCATGTCATCGACTTCCGTGCCGCCGAGCAGTTGTTGGCCGCACGGGATCCCAGGGGTGCGGTGAAGCTGCTCGACAACGTCATCGCCGCGTACCCGGAGAACACCGCGGCCCGGCTGCTGCGCGCGCGAGCCTTCTTCGCGGCGGCGCAACTGCGGCCGGCCGAGCTGGAGTTCACCATCGTGCTGGAGCGCGAGCCGGACAACGCGTTCGCGCACTTCGCGCTCGCCCGCACCTATGAGCGTTCCGGACAGCCCGGCCAGGCCAAGCGCCACTTCCGGCTGGCCGCCGCGCTGGACCCACAGCCGGAGTACCTGGCCGCGGCACGGTTCGACGAATCCTGAACCGGGCCGCGCGACGGGCCGAGCCCGGGCTGAGCCCGCCGCACTTGACGGGCGCGCCTACGTGCGGCGGTCCGGCGGTGGATACGGTGGGATGTCGGGGCCCGGCTGGTAGTGCGGCCCCTGGCGGAGATGCCTGAGGACCGTCACCAGGTCGACGGTGGCGATCAGCCACAGCACACCGCAGGCGATCGCCCAGCCCGTCCGCCCGACCAGGGCGAACGCGGCCGTCCCCACGATCGCCCAGACCATCCCCCACACACTGAGCCACAGACGCGCTCGCAGCGCACTGCGCGCAGTCGTCGGTTCACTGCCTGTACGCATCGTCATCACTGCTCCTACGGTGAAACGTACTCCGGTGCGTCGGCCCCCAAGGTTGCCCGGCCGATCAGATCTCACTCGAACGGATGGTGCGGAAGAGGTCGGGAACGAGGCGGCGGACACGAGCCGTTGGACGGGTATGACGATCGAGATGCGTGAGGGATACGAAGGCACGGGGCCCGGCGCCATCACGCCGGACGGCTGCGCGGTGGAGTTGTACGCGCGACTGCCCGTCGGTGACGAGCCGGACATCATCGCCTCAGCGGTGCCGGAGCAGGCGAGCATCCTCGAACTGGGCTGTGGCGTGGGGCGTATGACCCATCCCCTCCTGGAGCGGGGCTTCACCGTGACGGCCGTGGACGAGTCCGCCGAGATGCTGGAGCGGGTGCGCGGCGCGCGCAAGATACGCGGCGCCATCGAGACGCTCGACCTGGGCGAGAGATTCGACGTGGTGACACTCGCGTCGTTCCTCGTGCACGCCGGCGACCCCGCGGTGCGGCGCGGAATGCTGGACGTGTGCCGGAAGCATGTCGCGGACGGCGGCTGTGTGCTGATCCAGCGCGAGGGCGAGGACTACCACTCCGACCTGCCGCGGGAGCGGGTCGATCCGACCGGGTTCACGGTGCGCATGCTGTCCGCGGAGCCGGTCGGGGACGGCGTCGACTCGGTGCGGGCGGAGTATGTGTTCCCGGACGCGGTGTGGACGCAGACGTTCCTCGCCCGGCCGCTCAGCAGGGAGGAGTTCGAGGAGGCGTTGGGGGAGGCGGGGCTGAGGGTCGACAGGTATCTGACGGAGGACCGGATCTGGGTGCGGGCGGTGCCGGTGGAGGCGTGAGGTGCTGAACTCAGGGGGCCTTGGGGATGTCGCCGGGGGAGCCCAGACCGCGGAGGCGTTCCAGGTCACGGCGGTCGCGCTTGGTGGGGCGGCCGGTGCCCCGGTCGCGGATGCCGGCGGGGGCGACGGCCTCGCGGGGCGGGGGCGGCGGGCTGTTGTCGATCAGGCACTCGGCGGCGACCGAGGCCCCGACCCGCTTGCGGATCACGCGCTTCACGACGACGACGCGTTCCCGGTCGGCCTGGCGCAGGCGGACCTCGTCACCGACGCGGACGGCATACGCGGGCTTGACCCGGTCGCCGTTCACACGGACGTGGCCGCCGCGGCAGGCGGTGGCGCCCGCGGAGCGGGTCTTCACGAGGCGGACGGACCAGATCCAGCTGTCGACGCGCACGGTCTCGCCGCTCGTGGGCGCGGCAGCCTTCGCGACGGCCACGGCGTCGGCCACGGCGGCGGCGTCGGTGGCTCCGGCGTCGGGGGCACCGGTGTCGCTGGTGGCCTTGGTCTCCGTGTCGGTGGCGTCGGCCTTGGCGTCGGTGGGGCGGTTCGTGCCCGGACCGGCGTCCTCGTGCCCCGTCTCGTTCCTCTGCGTCCCTCGCGTGCCTGAAGCCATGGTCCGACCTTAGTCCTCGGCGGGTGCGAGGTCGGAGTCGTTTTCCGTCGCGAGGGGCCGGGCTCTCGCCGGGCATACCGTGGAGGCATGGAACAGGAGCGCACCCTGGCGGAGCTGGACCGGCGGATCGCCGGGTGCCGGGCCTGCCCACGGCTGGTCGAGTGGCGGGAGGAGGTGGCCCGGACGAAGCGGGCGGCCTTCGCGGACTGGACGTACTGGGGCCGCCCGGTGCCGGGTTTCGGACCGCCCGACGCCTCGCTGCTGGTGGTCGGGCTCGCGCCCGCGGCGCACGGCGGGAACCGGACCGGCCGGATGTTCACGGGGGACCGGTCGGGGGACGTGCTGTACGAGGCGCTGTACGACGTGGGCCTCGCCTCGCAGCCCACCTCCGAGAGCGCGGGCGACGGGCTGGACCTGTACGGCGTCCGCGTCACGTCGCCCGTGCACTGTGCCCCGCCCGCCAACAAGCCGACCCCCGAGGAACGGAACACCTGCCGCCCCTGGCTGGTGAGCGAACTGCGGCTGCTCGCACCCACGCTCCGCGTGGTCGTCGTGCTCGGCGGCTTCGGCTGGCAGGCCGCGTTGCCGGCGTTCGCCGCGGCGGGGTGGCAGGTGCCCCGGCCCCGGCCGGCCTTCGCGCACGGGGCGCGGGTCACCCTGGAGGTATCGGGCGTGGCGGAGGAATCCGGGGCATCGGAGAGGGCGGATGGGGCTGAGGGGGTGGAGGGAGCGGAGGGAGCGAAACGGTCCCCGGACGGCCCGGACCGGCCGCTGGAGCTCTTCGGGTGCTTCCACGTCAGCCAGCGCAACACCTTCACCGGGCGGCTGACCCCCGAGATGCTGCGGGACGTGCTGCGTACGGCGGCGCGTATGGCAGGGCTCACGGCAGGGCTGACGGCGGAGCGAGCGTCAGGGCCAGGGTCGTAAGGGCTGGCGTCGTAAGGGCTAGGGTCGTGCGAATGGGCCTGTATCCGGAGATCGAACCGTACGACCACGGCATGCTCGACGTCGGTGACGGCAACCGCGTGTACTGGGAGGTGTGCGGGAACCCGCGGGGCAAGCCCGCGGTCGTGCTGCACGGCGGGCCGGGCTCCGGCTGCACCCCGGGCTTCCGGCGCTACTTCGACCCGGCCGCGTACCGCATCGTCCTGTTCGACCAGAGGGGCTGCGGGCGGTCGACACCGCACGCGAGCGCGTACGAGACCGACATGAGCCGCAACACGACGGCCCGGCAGATCGGTGATCTGGAGCTGCTGCGGGCGGAGTTGGGGATCGAGCGGTGGCTCGTGTGGGGAGTCTCCTGGGGCTCGGTGCTCGGGCTGCGGTACGCGCAGACACATCCGGAGGCCGTGTCGGAGCTGGTCCTCACGTGCGTCGCCACCGGGTCCACCGCCGAAGTGGCCCTCCTGACCAGGGGACTTGGGCAGATCTTCCCCGAGGCGTTCGAGCGGTTCCTCGCCGAGCTGCCTGAGGACGACCGGGACGGGAACCTGGCGGCCGCGTACAACCGGCTCATCGAGTCCCCCGACCCGCGGGTGCGGGCCAGGGCGGCGCGGGCCTGGACCGACTGGGAGACGGCGATCGTCCCGGCGCCGCCGCGGTCGGTGGAGCGTTACGAGGACCCGGAGTTCCGCCTGGCCTTCGCCCGCACGGTCACCCACTACTTCGGCAACGACCACTTCCTCGGCGAGGAACAGGCCGTCGTCCTGCGTGACGCCCCGCTGCTCAAGGACATCCCCGGCACCCTCGTCCAGGGCAGCCTCGACTTCGGGAACCTCCTGGGTACGGTGTGGCGGCTCCACCACGCGTGGCCCGGCAGCGAGCTGGTCGTCGTGGACGACGTGGGGCACGACGCGCGAGCGACCGGCGTCGTGGACGAGCTGATCGCGGCCACCGACCGATACGCGGCCGGCCGGGCGCCGCGGAACACGCCCCAGCGGCTGGAAGCCGACGGCTAGCGGCGCGCCCGGTCCCGTTCGCCCGCCGACTGCACGAACTGCAGTTCAAGCGTTGCCGGGGGAGCGGCGACGCCGGGTCCGCCGGCCTCGGCCCAGCGCAGTATCTCGTCGGTGCAGTCGTCGCCCATCGACCAGCCGATCCAGACGGCCCGGCCGCCCCGTCTGCGGCCTTCGCCCGACGGCTGTACCACGATGATGTTGGCCTGGTCGCAGGGGCCGAGACAGTCCGCCGTACGGATCGCGAGGCGACCGCCGGAGGCGGCGGCTGCGGCGCGCAGCCGCCCCAGTTGCCCGTCGTGGTCGTAGCCGGGGTACTTGCGCGCGTCGCCGCAGCAGCAGCCGCGGCAGACGACGAGCGTGCAGGGCCGGTTCCGCGCGGCGCCGACAGCCGTACGTACAGTCACGCTTCTCCTTCGCCGTCGGTACCGATGACGGCACCGGTCTCGGTGTCGCCGAAGAGGTGGCGCACCGTCGAGCGGTAGTTGGCCTGGACGTGGGCCAGGGAGTGGGCGCGGGCCCGCTCACGGTCGCCGGTGGCGATGGCGGCGTACAGCTCCCGGTGTTCGGTGAGGAGCTGGGGCCACTCCTCGTTCTGGCGGGTGAGTCGGCGCAGTCGGCCGTCGAGCGGTTCCATCGCGGAGATCAGCAGGCTGTTCCCGGACATCGCCAGGATCCGGTCGTGGAAGCGGGTGTTGATGTCGGTGATCGCTTCCGCGTCGTCGGCGTCGGTCGCCTCCGCCGCGCGGTCGAGGAGTTCTTCGAGTTCGGCCAGGTCGGCCCGGGTGGCGCGCTGGGCGGCGAGCCCGGTGGCGTACACCTCCAGAGCCTCTCGGAGTTCGAAGAGCTCCGCCACGTCGGTGGGGGTCAGCCGGCGTACGACGGTGCGGCGCGGGGTCTCGAAGAGGACGAAGCCCTCGGTGACCAGGGCCCGGATCGCCTCGCGGACCGGCACCCGGGAGACCCCGAACCGTTCGGCCAGCTCGCGCTCGACCAGCCGGTCGCCGGGCAGCAGCCGCCCGGCGATGATCTCCTGCCGCAGCGATCTGAGCACTCGCTCGCGCACCGCCCCCAGCGGTTCCACCGTCGTCATGCGTCCATCCTCGCCGACCCCGGGACTGTTTTACCGAGCCGTAACCGCATGGACATGGCGAGATGTCGTCGAGGGCGGGACCATGACTCCAGTTTGGTATACCAAACAAGCCGCAGCTGTCCTCTCGCCTCACCTCCCCGTCCCCCGCTCAGCTCATGGAGGCCCTGTGTCCCTCGCCGATCCGGCCGCAGCCACCAGTGCGCCGGCGTTCGTCCCCGACCCCCGGCTCACCAACGAAGACCTCGCGCCCGCGGGCAAGCGCAACTGGAAGGTCTTCGACCTCTTCGCCATGTGGATGTCCGACGTCCACAACCTCGGCAACTACACGTTCGCCGCCGGGCTGCTGGTGCTCGGCATGAACGTCTGGCAGATCTTCACGTCCCTGCTCGTCGGCTTCGTGCTCATCTACATCGGCATGAACTGGATGGGGAAGATCGGACAGAGCCACGGTGTGCCCTTCCCGGTCATCAGCCGCATCAGCTTCGGGGTCTGGGGCGCGAACATACCGGCCCTGATCAGGGCCGTCATCGCCATCATGTGGTACGGCATCCAGACGTACCTGGCCTCCGTCGCCGTCAACATCATGCTGCTCGCGGCCTGGCCGGGGCTGGAGTCCTGGACGCACAGCTCGTTCCTCGGTCTGCACGCGCTCGGCTGGCTGTCCTTCGTCTCGCTCTGGCTCGTCCAAGCCCTGATCATCAGTCAGGGTATGGAGTCGGTCCGGAAGTTCCAGGACTTCTGCGGCCCGGCGATCTGGCTCGTGATGATCGCCCTCGCCGTCTGGATCCTCGCGAAGGCCGGCTGGACCATCTCGCTCACCTCGACCCCGAACCCGGTCTCCGTGGGTGAGCAGTGGCGGCAGTGGTTCGGCGCGATCGGGCTGATCCTCGCCACGTACGGCACGCTGATGCTCAACTTCTGCGACTTCTCGCGCTTCGCGCCCAGCTACCGGACCGTCAAGCGCGGCAACTTCTGGGGCCTGCCGATCAACTCGACCGCCTTCGTGATCGTGTCGGTCATCGTCACGGCCGGCTCGATCGAGGTGTTCGGCAAGGCCATCACCGACCCCGCCCACCTCGTCGCGGAGATCGGCAACAAGTGGGTGCTGATCCTGGGCGCGTTGACCTTCGCCATCGCCACCATGGGCGTCAACATCGTCGCCAACTTCGTCTCGCCCGCGTACGACCTGGCCAACGTCTGGCCGCAGAAAATCACCTTCAAGATCGGCGGCATGATCAGTACCGTCGCCGCGCTGGTCGTCACGCCGTGGAACCTCTTCTCCAACCCCACGGTCGTCAACTACTTCCTCGGCGGCCTCGGCGCCTTCCTGGGCCCGCTGTTCGGCGTGATCATGCTCGACTACTTCTGGGTCAAGCGCGGCCGCATCGATGTGAACGAGCTCTTCGACGCCGCACCCGGATCGCGGTACTACTACCGCAAGGGCGTCAACCCCAAGGCCCTGTGGGCGTTCCTGCCCGCGGCGGCGGTCTCGGCGGTGCTCGCGCTGGTGAAGACCTTCAGCGACGTGGCCCCGTACTCCTGGTTCATCGGGACGGCGCTGGCCGCCGGTCTGTACATGCTGCTGTGCCGCTCGGAACGCGCCGCGACCCCGGCCCCGGCCCCGGTCCTGATCTCGGACCCGGACCCGGCCCCGTCCCCTGCTCCTCAGGAGGGCTGAGCGTGCGGATCGTCGTCACCAACTGCAATACGACGCAGGGGATGACCGAGGAGATCGTGCGAGGTGCCCGGGCAGCGGCAGGCCCGGGCACCACCGTGCTCGGACTCACCCCCGGGTGGGGGCCCGAGTCCGCGGAGGGCTGGCTCGACAGCTACCTGTCGGCCGCCGCCGTCCTCGACACCCTGCGCACGTACGAGGGTCCGTACGACGCCGTCGTCATGGCCGGTTTCGGGGAGCACGGGCGCGAGGGCGTACGGGAACTCGTGGACGTACCCGTCGTCGACATCACCGAGGCGGCCGCGCATCTCGCCTGCCTGCTCGGGCGGCGGTACGGAGTCGTCACCACGTTGCAGCGGTCGGCCGGGCAGATCGAGGACAGCCTGTACACGGCGGGTGTCGCCCAGCACTGCGTGGCCGTCGTGGGCACGGGGCTCGGCGTCCTCGACCTCGGCGACCCGGAGCGTACGGAGGCGGCCTTCGTCGCCGCGGCCGAACGGGCCAGGGAGGCCGGCGCCGAGGTCCTGGTACTGGGCTGCGCCGGGATGACCGGTCTGCAACGGGCCGTGGGGGAGAAGCTGGGGCTGCCGGTCGTCGACGGGGTGGGCGCGGCGGTGAAACTCGCCGAGTCGCTGGTGTCGCTGGGCCTCACGACGAGCCGCGCGGGCGGCTACGCGAAGCCACTGCCGAAGCGACGGACGTGGGCGCGGCCGGCGGAGTGATTCCGGGTGCGACGGGTGCGACGGGCACTTCGGGTACTTCGGGTACTTCGGGTGTGGCTCGTGCGGACGGCGGCAGCAGGTACCGGCGGATTTCGAGATTCGAGATTCGGGACTTGGGAATCGGGACTTGGGAATCGGTGTCAGGCGTTCGGTCGGGGCTCCCAGCCCTGGCCGCGCAGCACGGCCGACACGTCCGGCGCCCGGTAGTGCTCCCCCTTGAGGACCTTGCCGTCCGCGCGGCGGCTCACCCGTCCGTCGGGTCCGATCTTCGTCATGTTGGCGCGATGGATCTCGGCGATCACCGCGTCCAGGTCGATGCCGTGCACGAGCGCGGTGCCGTAGGCGACGTACACGACGTCCGCCAGTTCGTGCGCCAGCTCGTCGAGCGGCCCGGACACGGACACCTCCGCCACCTCCGCGGCCTCCTCGGCCAGCAACTCCCCGCGGTGCGCGGCAAGTCGCGGTGCGACCTCGGTGGGTGTCGTACGGGCGTCGAGTCCGAACGCCAGATGAAACTCACGGACCAGTCGCGCCGGAGACGAGGAGAGTGTGGGGGAAGTGTGGGAGTGCGGGGCGGGGGAAGAGTGCATCCCGGGATTTTAACGATGGCCGCGGACGGCGCCGGTGAGCCGACGCCCTAGGATCCTTTGGGTCTTCAAGTACGGCTGGAGCGTGGGCCTTTGTGCGGCCGGCTGTACGGCTGTGTGGCCGTGCGGCCCGTACCTCTCATGTGCCCGCGCGTCCGTCCGGAACGACCCGAAGCGTTAAGGAACCCCCCATGACTGTGCCCCCCACCGACCCCACCCCGGCCTCCGAGCCCGCCACTCACTCTCCCGCCTCTCATCGTGTCGGGTCGCGCGTCACGCGGCGCGGGCTGATCGGTGCGGCGGGCGCGGTCGCGGCGGGCGCCGTGCTCACCCCCGTCGTGATGGCCAACACCGGCTCGCAAGAGGCCGGCGCGGACACCGCGGACTCGGAGCCAGGTACGACCTCCGAGACGTTTCCCAGGACCCGCGCCAAGGCGGCCGCGGGAGAGGCGCCCGTCGAGGCGGCCTTCCCCATCGGCTACGTGGGTGTGCGCTGGACCGGCACGCCCAAGGCCGCCGGCGGCAGTATCCGGCTGACCGACGCGGACGGCGTCAAGGGCGCCTGGAAGTCCCTGAGCGGCGACGGCTGTTCGGAGAGCAACGGCGGCGCGCTGCTCGTCCACGCGGACAAGGCCGCGGGTTACGAGCTGAAGGCCCCGGACGGTGCCACGGATCTGCGGTCGCGGGCCATCGACACCACCCAGGGCCCCGCGCGCAAGGTCGCCGTGCCGCAGGACACCACGCGGGTGCGTGGCGTCGCGTATCTGTCGCGCGCGGCCTGGGGCGCCGACGAGAGCCTCCGCTTCAAGGAGGACGGTACGGAGAACACCCCGCAGGCGTACTACCCGTTCCAGACCCTGACCGTGCACCACACCGCCACGGTCAACGGTGACGCGGACCCGGCCGCCACGGTGCGTGCGATCTACGAGCTGCACGCGATCACCAACGACTGGGGCGACATCGGCTACCACTTCCTCATCGACGAGGAGGGCCGTGTCTACGAGGGCCGCTTCTCGGGCGACGACGGCGCCCCGGCCCACGACGCGGACGGCGGGCTCGTGACCGCCTTCCACGTGGGCGGCTTCAACTCGGGCAACCTCGGGATCGCGCTCCTCGGCAACCTGATGGAACAGGGCCCGACCGACGCGGCCCGCGCCTCCCTCACCCGCCTGGTCCGTGCCCTGACCCGCCTGCACGGGGTCGACCCGGAGGCCAAGGTCACGTACACCAACCCGATCACCGCGGAGACGAAGGAGGTCGACGAGATCAGCGGCCACCGCGACTGGCTGTCGACCGAGTGCCCGGGTGAAGTGATGTACGGAGAACTGGTGACCCTGCGTAAGGCAGTGGCGAGCGGAAGCTGAGGAGCCAGGGGGCGCGCCCGGCGGCCCCAGCCGCAGGCCGCCGCGGTGCGCCCACCGCCCACCCGGGCCGGCCCCGTCCCGGGCTTGGGCGGACCCGTCCCGGACTTGGGCGGACCGCCCAGGGCTCGGGTGACCGCGATGCGATGCGCGCCGCGCATCAGCCGTCGCGCAGCCGGATGCTCTGGCCAGTACGTTGCGATATTCGCAAGGCGCGGTTACGGTGGGTGTATGCCTGAATCTGTGATCGCTCGTGTGCGCAGCGTGATAGAGGCGGCCTCGATGAGCCAGGCTGCGTTCGCCGAGAAGGTGGGGCTCACGCCCGACAAGCTGTCCAAGTCCCTGGCGGGCGTGCGCCGCTTCACGTCGCTCGATCTGGCGTTGATCGCCGAGGCGGGCGGCAGGACCGTGGACTGGCTGCTCACGGGGCGCGAGCCGCTGCGTCCGGCGTTCGCGGCCCGCACCACGGCCGCGGTGGTTCCCGGGCGGGGCCGCGTCAGCGATGCAGCGGACCGTTTCACGGCGGCGTACGAAGTGCTGGAGCTGCTGGGAAGGCCGCCGAAGCTGCCGCCCATGCCCTCGGTCAGCCCCGGCCTCAAGCGTTTCGTCGATCAGGGGAAGCGGCTCGCGCAGGACGCGGTCGGTGTGCTCACGGCCGGGGACGGCCCCCGGACCGTGGCGGGCCTGGAGACCGACGTGCTGATCACGGCCTGTACGCAGGTGTTCGGCGTGGACATCGCGATCACGAGCCTGCCCGAGACCGTGGACGGGCTCACCTGGCAGACGGACGGGTTCCGCCTCATCCTCATCGGGCCCACGGAGACCTGGACCCGCCAGAGGTTCACCCTGGCGCACGAGCTGGGCCACATCCTGGCCCGCGACGCCCAGGAACTGGTCGTCGAGTCACATGTGGCACCGGGCCGGCAGAAGGACCTCACCGAGGTACGGGCCAATGTCTTCGCGTCCAACCTGCTGATGCCCGAGCCCGAGGTCCGCGACCAGTTCCGCCAGGTGGCGGACCGGCACGGCAGGCTCACCGTCGAGGCGTTCTCCGAGCTGGTCGTCGCGTTCAAGGTCTCGCCCAGCGCCCTGAGCGCACGGCTGAGTCAACTCCGCCTGGTCGACGCCAAGTCGGCGCCCCACCACAGGGGACTGACCACCGAGGTCTGCCATCTGCTGGCCGGCGCGACCGACGCCTTCCAGCGGCAGCTCGCCTGGGCCGCGGCCGAGCGGTTCCCCGTACGCCTCGTGGCCGCCCTCTACACGTGCTACGCCGACGGGGAGACCACGCTCAGGCCCCTCGCATCCCTGCTGGGAGTGGACGTGGACCATCTGCACGACCTCCTCGACCCGGCCGAGCCCGACACTCCGGAGCCATCCGTCAGTGACGTGGAAGAAGGGGACCTGATCTTCCAGCCATGAGAATCTGCTGGTTCCCGGACAACACCGTCCTGTGCAACTTCGCGGCCGTCGACCGCGTACCGCTGCTGGAGAAAGTGCTCGACGGACGCGGTCGCTGGACCGAGGCCGTCAAGCACGAGGCCGAGCAGTCGGCCCGGTACCTGCCTCGATTACGGGACGTCATGTCCCTCGGCATGCTCGGGGAGCCCATCGCCATCACGGACGTCGAAGAGATCGCCGCGGTCGACCGGCTGCGGCGAGCGGTCTTCGGCGGAGTCGCGACGATGCCGACCAAGCACCTGGGCGAGGCCGAGACCTGTGTACTGATCATGGGGCGCCCGGAGTTCCGTGACTCCGTGTGGATCACCGACGACCGGTCGGCCGGCTCGTACGCGCGCCGGCAGGGCATCACCACCAAGGAGACCTTCGACCTGATGAACGCGGCCGTCGTCGACGGGCTGCTCGTCGCCGCCGACGGCCATGACCTGCTGGGCCGCATGGTGGCGGCGGGCCGTCACCTGCACCGCGTGTCCGGCCACCCTGACGACCTGCTGCGATAGACGCGGCGTACGAGGCAGGGCGTACGAGACGGGGGTGTACGAGGCAGGGGCGTATGAGGTAGGGCTCCTGGACGGGGCGTACGGGGAGGGCGAGTGTGCGCGGAGCGACCCGGAGGCGCGGGCACGTCGGCGCGTAACCTTGACTGTTCCGAACCGTGACGAAGGGGGCCCGATGGACGCGGAGTTGGCGGCGCTGGCGGCGGCGGGGGCCACGGCACTGGTGCAGCAGATGGTGACGGACGGGTGGGGGAACGTACGGGACCGGGTCGCCGGCTTCTTCTCGCGGGAGGGCGACGAGGATGCCGTCGACGCCGTCCAGGGCGAGTTGGAGGCATCGCGCGCCGACCTCGTCGCCGCGCGCGACGCCGAGGACGAGGACGCCGAGGACGACGTACGGGCGTCCTGGCGCGTCCGGCTCCGGCGCACCCTGCGCGACGACCCCGCGGCGGCTGCTGAACTCCGCGCGCTGCTGGACGAGTTGACGCCGCCGTCCGACCGTCCCGTTGCGGGCCCCGGGCCGACCAGTGTCCACAACACCGTCAGCGGCGGAGTGAACCACGGTGTGATCCAGGTGGGCACGGTCCACGGCTCGGCGACGACCGGGGAGACCCGGCGACGCGGATAGGCCGTCGATCCCGGGGCCAGTCCCGGGGCCAGTCCCGGGGTCGGCCCGGGGGTCAGTCCTCCGCGTCGCGGACCAGGAGTGCGATCTGGACCCGGTTCTCGGCCGCCAGTTTGGCGAACAGGCTGCCCGTGTGCGCTTTGACGGTCGCGACGCTGATGTGCAGCGGGCGGTCTCGAGTTCTCGGTCGGTCAGTCTGGCCAGCTGTGCGCGTGCGGCTTCGCGGGACGAGGTACGGGCGTGCGGGGACGCCGGGCCGGTGGCCGCGGCGATCACCCGTGCCGTCGCCGTAGGGGACAGCACGGGGCTGCCGTCCGCGACGGTCCGCACCGCGTCGAGGATCCGCGCCGGCGGGGTGTCCTTCAGGACGAACCCGAGCGCTCCGGCGCGCAGGGCGCCGAGCACCAGATCGTCCGAGTCGAAGGTGGTCAGCATGAGCACCCGGGGCGGCGCCGGCCGGGCCAGGAGTTCCCGGGTCGCGCTGAGACCGTCGCGGCCGGGCATCCGCACGTCCATCAGGACGACGTCCGGCCGGTGCTCGTCCACCACCGTGATCGCGGCGTTCCCGTCGGCCGCCTCCGCGACGACGGTCAGGTCCGGTTCGCCGTCGATGACGAGCCGCAGCGCCATCCGCACCAGTTGGTCGTCGTCGACCACGACGACCCGCACCGGGGTCCGCTCGCTGTCCACTCATGCTCTCTTTCCGTGGGTGGGGCTCGGCCAGGGCAGTCGCGCGGTGACGACGTATCCGTCGTCGGGTGTGGGGTGATGGTGGAGTGTGCCGCCTGCGAGGTCGACGCGTTCGGTGAGGCCGAGCAGACCGAACCCCGACGCGGGCGGTTGCGTGGTTCGTGCGGTTCGTGAGGTGTACGCGGAGTGGACGGGTGAGTGACTGGCGGGTGGGGAGTTGCGGACGCTGACGCCGAGTCCGCCGCCCGCCGTTCCTTCGAGGGTGATGCGGATGTGGGCGCCCGGGGCGTGTTTGGCGGCGTTGGTCAGTCCTTCCTGGACGACCCGGTAGCAGGTGCGTCCGACGACGTCGGACGGCGTTCCGGTCACGGTGGTGGCGAGGGTGACGTCCAGTCCGGACGTGCGCGAGTCGGCCACCAGGTCGGGGATGCGTTCGAAGGAGGGCTGGGGTGGTTCCGGGTGGCCCGGGTCGGCCCTGAGCACACCGAGGACGTCCCGTAGTTCTTCGAGGGCCTGGTGGGAGCCCTCGGCGATACCGCGGACCAGTACGCGGTTCTCCTCGTCACTGAGGTCGCCGCGGTGGTCCAGTACGCCGGCCTGCATGGCGACCAGGGAGATCCGGTGCGCGAGCACGTCGTGCATCTCGCGGGCGATCCGGTTGCGTTCCAGGGCTCGGGCCTGCGCCGCTCGGGCGGCCTGTTCGCGCTCGGCGCTCTCCGCCCGGTCGCGCAGCGACCGCACCTCGACCCGCCGCGCGCCGACGGCCAGGCCGGCGGCCACCGCGATCCCCGCGGTCAGCGCCGGCAACGTGAGCTGCAGCCACAAAGAACCGGGCGGGATCTCGACCGGATAGACCGCGACAGCGAACTGTGACGCGGCCACGTAGGCCAGTGCGACGACCCCGATCTCCACCGGACGACGACGGGCGGAGACGGAGCCCAGCGCCACCAGCGCGGCGCCGGTCGCGAGCGCCGACGCGGTCGAGACGATCACGACGGTCATGGCGACGGCGAGCGGGAACCTCCGCCGCCACAGCAGTGCCGTCAGGCAGCCGAGCGCCACCAGCGGGTCACCGACGAGGAACCAGGCACCCGTGTCGGTCGCCTGCCACTTCAGCACCACACCGGTGGAGAGCCAGGTCGGTACGCCCAGCGCCGCGGCGACCGCCAGGCGCGAGGTCTGTTGCCACCACCCGAGCCGTGGCGCGACGTCCATGTTCACCTGGCCATTGTCGCGGAACCCCTTGGCCGCTGAGTCAGACCGAGGGCTGATCCGCCCTGTACCTGAGTCGAACAACCGCCTCGCCCGCGGTCGGGGGCGCTCCGGGCCGCCGGGCCGATGTGCGGGCCGGGCCGCGCGAACAGACTCGTTCCCGTGCCGAGCGGCTCCCGCATGCCATTGCCCTTGGCGCCCTTGTGCCCCTTCAGGAGGACATCAGATGCGTAGAACCCTGTCCCTGTCCCTGGCCCTCGCCGCCACCGCCGTGGCAGCGGCGACCACGATGCCGGGAGCGTCGGCGGCGTCGGCGGCGACCGCGGCGACCGCGGTGTCGTCGGCGACGCCGCCGGACACCGTGCGGTGGGGCCCGTGCCCCGAGGGCATCACCGCGCCCCGTCTCCAGTGCTCGACGCTCGAAGTCCCGCTGGACTACCGGCATCCGGACGGCCGGCAGATAGAGATCGCGATCTCCCGGCTGACGAGCGAGAACCCCTCGAAGCGTCGCGGGCTGCTGCTGACCAACCCGGGCGGTCCCGGCGGTCCGGGCCTCGACTACCCGGCCGTGCTGGCCGGGGCGAAGCTGCCGAAGGAGGTGCTGGACTCCTACGACCTGGTCGGCTTCGACCCGCGCGGCGTGGGCCGCAGCACGCCGGTGACCTGCGATCTGACGGAGGAACAGCAGTACCGCGGCAACTTCCCGCCGTACGCGCACACCGCGGCCGACGTCACACGGGAGGCGCCGAGGGCGCGCGCCGTCGCCGAGCAGTGCGCCACCTCGTCGACGGCGTGGATGCTGCCGCACACCACCACCGCGAACACCGCGCGGGACATGGACCGGATCCGGGCGGCGCTGGGCGAGCCGAAGCTCTCGTACCTCGGCCACTCGTACGGCACCAACCTCGGCGCGGTGTACACGACGATGTTCCCCGGGCGCAGCGACCGGATCGTGCTCGACAGCAACCTCGGACCGCGCGGGTACGACATCACGGCCATGCGGCTGTTCGCCCGTGGGCTGGAGGACCGCTTCCCGGACTTCGCCGCGTTCGCCGCCGCGCATCCCGAGTACGGTCTTGGCACCACACCGGAGCAGGTGACGGCCAAGTACTTCGATCTCGCGAAGAGGCTGGACGAGAAGCCGGTCCAGGGCATCGACGGGACGATGTTCCGCGGGTACACGTTCGACCGTCTCTACGCCGACGTGCTCATGCCCGAGCTGGCCGAGTTCTGGCAGGCGCTCGACACGGACGGGACGGTGCCGTCCGTTCCGCTGCCGCCGGGCATCGAGAACCTCATGGCCGCCCGTTTCTACGTGGTGTGCGGTGACACGCGCTGGCCGGGGACGGTCCGGGAGTACCAGCGTGACGTCGCGGTCGACCGGGTGAAGCACCCGATGCTGGGCGGCACCACGGCCAACATCGGACCGTGCGCGTTCTGGCCGAAGGAGCGGTTCGAGCCGCCGGTGCGCATCGGTGACCGGGGCCCGTCGAACGTGCTCATGGTGCAGAACGAGCGGGACCCGGGGACGCCGCTGGCGGGCGCGAAGAAGCTGCGGCAGGCGTTCGGGAAGCGGGCCACGATGGTGACGGCCGACCAGGGCGGACACGGTGTCTATCCGTTCGGCCCCAACACGTGCGCGAACGACACGGTGACGGCGTTCCTGACGACGGGGCAGCGCCCGACGCACGACCTGGCCTGCGCGGCGCAGCAGCCCGGCAAGTAGCGGTAGCGGAGAGACCGGAAGCGAAGAGACCGGAGGCGGAGAGCGCGCCGGGAGCGGAAGGAGAGCCATGTTCACGGAGTGGCGGCGTCGTCGGGCCGTACAGCGGGTGAAGCCGGGCGACGGGCGGGAGCTGAAGCGTTTCCGCTGGTGGCAGCTGCTTTTCCGGGCGCTGTTCTATCTCCGGCTGACGCATGACGACGGTCGCCAGGAGGTCTACGCCGTGGACGTGAAGCGTGGACAGAACGAGTTGTCCGGCGAGGCCAGGGTGGCCCACCTGTACCTCGACGGCAGGCACCACGCCCAGTCCAAGCTCCCTGCCGCCTTCCCCGTCCCGGGCGGCACCGTCGAAGTGAGGATGAGCGCCTTCGGCCTCAAGCGCTGCCACTACGTCACCGCCGAGGGGACCGGACACCCACTTGTCCCGGACCGGTACTCGGCCGAAGGGCGCCGCGCGCACCTCGACCGCGCGCACCCCGTACTGAGCCGCTGGATCGGTTTCCTCTCGGCGGTCGTGCTCACCATCGCGCTGGCCCTGCTCATCTCACAACTCGCCGGCCAGCTCACCCAGGTGGAACCGATCGCCCGGCACGTCGGTACGTTCACCTCGCCTGTCCATCTGTCGGCCTGGCTCAACACCGCCGTCGGGGTGGGCGCCGCGGTGGCGAGCACGGAACGGGCACTGCGGCTGCGGTACAGCTGGCTGCTTGACGGTGCGGCGGGCTGAACTGGCTACAGCCTGGTCGGGTGGATGACGGATCGCGTCTGTCCGGACTCGATGGCGAGTTATCGGTCCAACCTTCACTCATGTTCAACATACTCAAGCTGGCCATAGTCAACGTGAACTGAGCGACGGGATCGCTTCCCCGTGCGAAAGGCCAAGCGCCGGAGCACGACGAGGTGTTGCCGGGACGGGACCACTGCTCCGAGTCACGGCCAAGTGCGGTCGATTCGGTCTGCCCGAACGGCATAGGTGGCGGGGCCACCACGGGTCACGGCCCGGTGGATGGCCTCCTGGCAGCCATGCAGACGCTCGACCATCTCCATGCTGCGCAGCTGCTGGTTGTCCAGATAGAACAGCACAGCCGAGGACGCGCGGACCGGCTCGATCTCACGGTCCCTGGTCTTGATCCGGCCGTCCTTGGAGAGCGGAACCCATCCCTTGCCCAGGCCGTACCTGATCCAGTCCTCGTCGGGCACGTCCTGGGCGTCGCCCGGAAAGACCTCCGCGATGCGGTGCACGACCCATCCTCGTCGCCTGAGCTCCTCGGCCACCATCCTGCCGAGATTCCGGTCGAGGAAGAACTCAGGCGGCAAGGCGCACCACGGCCCGGCAGAGTGCCTCCACGTCTTCGGGGGACATGTCGTACTCGTAGGCGATGTCGTCGATGCTCTCGCCCGCGTCCCACAGATCGGTCACCGCGTTCACCGGCACACGGTTGGCCGCCAGCACGGGGAGCCCGTGGCCGAAGCGTGGGTCGATGACGACCGGCACGCTGTCCGGATACTGGCGGAGCTTGAGGCTGGAGGGGAATTCGTCTCCGGCGTCCCACGACAGGTAGCGCAGATAGTCCGCCACGACCTCCTGGATGGGTGCCTGGCCGTCCCGCGCGCGGCGCAGGTCGCCCAGGCCGTGGTCGATGAAGATGTCGACCCCGTCGGTCGCGATGCGTTGCGAGACCAGGCCGTACGGAGTGTCGAAGGCCCTGCGCACGGCCGTGGCGGCCTCGCGGATCTCGGTCATCCTCAGCCCCAGGTCGCGCAGGGAGCGCAGCACATAGGCCTCGGCCACCGCCACGAAGGGAACGGACGGCTGCCCTCGCCGTGAGGGGGTGACATGGTGGACGAGGGGAGCTCCGGCGGCCTTCCCGTGCAGCCATGTGTCAAGCGTCGATCGGGGGATCTGCAGGTACTGGGAGGTCTCGGTCGGCGTCAGCAGGCCCTCACCGAATCGGTCGATCATGATCGTCACCTCCCTGAGCTGCGTCGCGTGCTCTCTGATCTTTCCACGCCCAGCATGCCATCAGGCCGATCCGGGTGGGCCTTCACCCGATGGTGGGCGGACCCACTGGGCTCAGGTCCGGACCGCGTTGAACGGAGGCGTCCATCGTTCGGTTGGGCTGGTTGTGGTGCGTCTCAACCGACGTGGGTGAGGAAGGTGCGCCAGGCGTCGTGGCTGAAGACGAGCGTGGGGCCGGTGGGGTTCTTGGTGTCGCGGACGGGGGTGTGGGTGGGGAGGTTGGTGGCTGCCTCGACGCAGTTGCCTTGGCCGCCGCTGTAGCTGCTGGTGCGCCATGCCGCTCCCGCGAGAACGGAGGATATGTGAGGGCTGGGACTCATGCTCGGTACTCCTTGGCGATACGGCGGATCAAGGCGAGCGATTCCGTCGGCGGCAGTGCCGTGGTGCGTGCGTCGTCGAAGAGCCCTCGGTAGTAGGCGACTTCCGGCTCACGCTCCATCCAGATGTTGCCGGTCGGGGTTTCCGTCAGTACGAGGTCGAGCGACGTCACCTGGGGAAAGCTCAGCAGCAGGTACGGGCCGAACATACCCGAGTGGGCGCCGCGCGAGAACGGCAATACCTGGACGGTGATGTTGGGTCGCTCGGCCATCGCGGCCAGGTGCTCCAGTTGTGCGTGCATCACCGAGGGGCCGCCGACATGCTGCCTGAGAACGCCTTCTGCCAGTACCGCCCAGAGTTCCATCGGCTCGTCACCCATGAGGCGCTGCTGCCTGGCGAGTCGCACTTGGACGAACTGGTCGATCTCCTCGGCTGTCTGCCAGGCGCGGGAAGCCACCGTCACCGCGCGGCCGTACTCCGCGGTCTGGAGAAGTCCGGGAACCAGTTGCACCTCGTACGTCCGGACGCTGTCGCAGATGGCTTCCAGTTCGATCTGATCCCGGTACGAGTCCCCGAGCACTGAGCCGTACTGATGCCACCAACCCTCGCGGCGCCGCCGGTTGGCCCGCAGAGCTATGGCGTTGAGGCGGTCGCGTGTCTCCGGATCCTTCACCCGGTAGGCGTGCATGAGTGCTGCCAGGTCGGGTGTGCGGACGGGGACGTGCCCGTTCTCCAATCGGCTGATCTTCCCCTTGGTGCAGTCGAGTGCCTCGGCGGCTTCCGCCATGGACACGCCCGCCTCTTCGCGGAACCTGCGGAGTTCATCGCCGAGTTGGCGCCCGAGCACGGTGGATGGTTTGACGGTAGGCATGTGCAACTGCCTATCAGAGGTTCGACCTGCTGGTCTGGGCGATTACCTAAAAGAGTGAATCAAGCGTCATAGCGCCATACAAAATTGCGCCGATTCATATTGTTGCGGAACGCTGCGCATGGCGGCTCAGCAACTGTCGCCATGCCACGAGGACTTGATCAGCTGCAATCGACCCTCAGGAGCTGCCATGGCAGAGCGTTTCGGCCCTTCCGAAGTCACCTTCAGGCTGTCCCGTTGTCACCAGAGCGTCCCCAGAACGCGGGCGGTGGCACAGGCCACGCTCGGGGAATGGGGCGTCGGGCAAGACGTCCTGGAGACCGCCGAGTTGGTGCTGTCCGAGCTGGTGACCAACGCGCTGCGCGTGCCGGTGCCGAGCGATCGGCAGGTGGGTGTGCGGATCGCGCGCTCGTTGGAGGACGGGCTGCTGAGGCTGGAGGTCAGTGACGCGGGCGCGGGCAAGCCTGAAGTGCGGACACCCGGCGAGGAGGAGACCGGCGGGCGCGGCCTGCTGCTCGTGGAGGCACTGGCTCACCGATGGGGTGTGGAGGAGCGCGAGGGCGGGATCGGGAAGACCGTCTGGGTCGAGCTGAAGGCGCCGGACATCGTGGCCGAACCCGTCGAGAGGGAGGTCGCCGCGGTTATGGTTCGGCAGGGCCAGTCCGTACGGGCGTGGGGCGAGTGGCGGGCCGTCCGCAGTGTGCGCAGCGAGCAGTTCGCGGCGGGCGGGCCGGCCATCGTGCTGGGGCTGGACGAGGGCCCGGCGCTACGGGTCCACGCGGCCGAGCCGTTGACCGTACGGGACGGCGGCGCGTCCTCCGCGTGAGCGGGCGGGAAGGACGCGTCGGGGCGGCCAGCTGGTGGCAGGCCGTCGTAGATCGGCATCCTGTCGAACGTACGCCGTCGAATAACCCGTCGAAAACCGCAAGTTGACACTGCTACCGTCACCGACGTGGCGAAACTCAATCAGATCATCGCAGTGGAGAAGGGCGTCAAGTCCAAGTCCCATCAGGACCTGACGGCGGCTCATCACGGGCTGCAGAAGCCCGCCCTGCTGGCCGGCATCTCGCGTACGTACCAGCCCAAGGATGAAGAGGGCGAGCAGTTGCCGCCCGAGTCGACGCGGGTGCAGGTGCAGTCCGAGAACGTGCTGCGGGACACCGCGGCCACGCTGACCCGGCTGTTCGACGTGACCGCCACCAAGGACTGGGCCAACTGCTCCGCCCGTGCGGACGTCAAGGTCGACGGGCGGGTGCTCGTCGCCGACGTTCCGGTGTCCTACCTGCTCTTCCTGGAGAAGCAGCTCACCGATCTCAACACCTTCGTGCGGAAGCTGCCCGTGCTCGACGCCTCCGAGTCGTGGGTCCAGGACCCGTCGACCGACGCGTGGAAGACCGAGCCGGTACGGACGCTGCGGACGAAGAAGGTCCCGCGGAACCACGTCAAGGCCGAGGCCACCGAGAAGCACCCCGCGCAGGTCGAGGTGTACTACGAGGACATCCCGGTCGGGTACTGGACGACCGTGAAGTTCTCCGGCGCTCTGCCCGCGCGGCGCGTCAACGAGCTGCTCGACCGGGTCGAGAAGCTGCAGCAGGCCGTCAAGTTCGCCCGGGAAGAGGCGAACGGCGTGGACGTCACCGACCAGCATGTCGGGGACGCCGTGTTCGGTTACCTGTTCGGGTAATCTCAAGAACTCCTCGGCCGTCACTCAAGGCGGCCGGGGTGCGCGAGGAGCGCAAGCTGAACCTGAAGCTTGTCGTGACTTCGCGGTTCCAGTGGAGGTTCGAGTCCTCCTCGCGGCACCAGCTCGACACCCCAAGCACTCGTGCGAGGTGTCTTCGCGCCGCGGTAGCCCAACTGGCAGAGGCAGACCGCGATCAATCTCAGACTATTGCTCCAGACTCAGTATTCGCCGCCGATCGCCGGATCGACCGGACCCAGGCTCCGGACGTCGAAATGCCGGTTCAAGTCCGGCCCGCACAGCTCGATGTGCGGTGGTCCAAAGGCAGGACGCGGCGACATCACACTGACCTGGGTCCTCAAGCGTGCCGGCGTGCCGCATGGGTGGCATCACAGGGTCCGGGGGCCGGCTACGCCCTCGGACCCGCTCCTCATCCGCGTTCGCGAGCACCTTGCCGGAGCCGGTCCAGCGATTCCAGGAACTGGTGGCCGCTCAGACGTTCGGCGATCATGGCTCGACTTCTGACTCTGCATCCGAAGGGACGCGCCAGGTTCTGGGGCGCGACGCCATTTAATCGCCATGGCGAGGACAGCTTCCGGCGGCTGACAGCACCGGAGGAGAGACGTGTACTGATGAGCGACGTCTGGTCCGAAAAATCCCCGGTGTAGATCCGAGAGCTCCAAAGGGCTGTCCCGAGGGCTGTCCCGCGACGTCGAGGCGGGCGATTGAGGGACCGAGAGGTTCGCCGCCTATCCTGCGGTTGTGCAGCCACCTCGGGATCCTTCGGACGTCGTCCATGCCCTGGAGGCCGCGTTTCCGGCCCGTCTTGCCGGCGACGTGCAGGGTGTCCTGACGGTCATGCCGGAGGCACGACTCGCGACGATGATGCCTTTCGAGGTCGAGGTGCAGGGCGAGACCGTCTCCATCCCGTCGCGCATCTACCACGAGGAGCCGGGCGCCTACTTGGAACTGCCCCTGACCGGAACCCAACAGGTGATTTTGCACTGCCTGTACTCCCGGCACAGCGACGGCCGGGTCCGCCAGCGACACCTTGAGCAGATTGTGGCGTCGGGCGAGCCCTGGGTGGTCCCGTTCGTGGTGCAGTTGGCCGGCGAATACGTGCTGGAGATCCTTGAAGCGATCGGCCGAGGTCTTCCCGGACTCGCGGTCCCGGGCTCGGCCCAGCGCCGCCTCTACGGGGAGTTCATCGCTCGGAACCCGGCCTTCTTCGCACGCACGGAGCGGCGCGTGGTGAGCTACTGGTCGTGCTACTACCGCTGGAAGTACGGAGCGTTCGGGACCTATCCCGGAGGCGTCCTTTTGGAAGCTTTCCGGGCCGCTGTTGTGGAACAGGTGGGCGCGCAGTGGCCGCGGCACACGCCGCGCGCCCCGCGAGCGGACGCGGGTGAGTGATCTGCCTGAGTTCGGCCACGGCCCTGTCCAGCAAGGTTGAGATCGCGCAGCCGGGCGATGCCGCGCACGGTGTGGTGAACACCGTTGCCCTTGAGCCGGCAGTCGTGGAGAAACTTCCAGGTCTTCATCCGGGCAAAGACGTGCTCGTCCGACCACAACGACCAGGCGAGTGTCGGCATCGATGACGACCTGGTGATCGGTGGAGTACCGATAGTTCTTCGACGGTTCGGCCGCCAACGCCCCGTCCGTGATTCTGCTGCGCTCTGATTGCGTGCATAAAGAATGCGGTGATTCCGCCGATCGTCACACCCCCGAAACGCATACGTCCCGTTCCGCCTGGAAATCCGATCTACGGTGGACATCACCGCGCCCAGGCCGACGTCGCCCGAAGGCATGCCCACCCGCAATCGCCCTCGTCCGACAGGAGCCCTGTGCCCGTGCCGCGACCGTTCTCCGCCGTCGGTGTGTCCGCCGTGCTGCCGCCCTGGGTCACTCACGCGTTGCGGGCGCAGCGCGGGCCCGTGCCCTGGAGCGCCGTCGTGCGAGGGGCGCTCGCCGCCGGGCCGCTGCTGGTCGTGGCCGTGCTCGTCGGGCGGGAGTCCCTCGGTGTCGTGGCCGCGCTCGGTGCCATGTTCGCCGGGATCAACGACCGGCCGGGGAGCCGGCGGGTCGCCGTGCACCGGATCGGGGTTCCCGGCCTCGCGGGGGCGGCAGGGCTCGTCGTCGGTACGTACGCGGGGGACGGGCTCGGGGCGGTGTCGCTCACCCTGGTCCTCACCGGGCTCGGGCTGCTCGCCGGGGCCGTCAGCGCGGTGGGGCCCGTGGCGTCCGGGGCCTCGACCCAGCTGCTCGTCGCCGCGGCCGTCGGAGCCGGGATGCCGTTGCCTGAGCCCGGGTGGCAGCGCGCCCTGTTCTTTCTCGTCGGCACCTGCTGGCTGGTGCTGCTGCGGCTCGCGCTGCCCACGCCCGGGGCACTCGGCGCCACGGCCAGTGACTTCCGCTTCGACGGGGAACGGGCCGCCGTCGCCGACGTGTACGACGCCGTCGCCGAGCTGCTCGCCGGGGCCGGCGGGGAGCAGGCCGGTGACCGCCGGGCCGCGCTGACCGCCGCGCTCGACCACGCCCAGGACGGCCTCGCGGGGCCACGGCTGCGGCGGTACGCCAGCTCCGCGGCCGAACGGCGGCTGCGGGCCCAGTACGCCGCCGCGCTGCCCCTCGCCGAGGCCGCGACCGCGCTGGCCTGGTCCGGAGAGTCCCTGCCCGCCCGTACGGGGGAAGGGCCGCGACGGCTCGCCGCCTCCGTACGGACCGGGGCACCCTGCGGACCGCTGCCCGCGCCCGCCCGGACCGTACCGGGACTCCGCGCCCTCGACGACGCCCTGCTGCACGCCGCCGAAACCTTCGACCGCGGCGGTCCGGGTCCCCGCACCGGTGTCGACAGCCATCCGCTCGGGCGCGGCGCCGAGCAGACCACGCGCAGGCGCCTGCACCTACGGCCCCTGCGCGCCACAGCACTCCTGCGCACCGTCACCGGCAGCGGAGGACGCGAGTACGGGTTCCGCGTCGCCCTCTGTTACGGCGTCGCCGTCGCCGTCGCGCAGGCCCTGCACCACGTGCACTGGTACTGGCTCCCCGCGACCGCCGTGTTCCTGGTGAAGCCGGACCTCGGTCCGCTTGTCTCACGCGTGCTGAACCGGGCCGCCGGTACCGTCCTGGGCGCCCTCGTCTTCGCGGGGCTCGCGGCCGTGCTGCCCCGGCCCGAGGGGCTGGTCGCGCTCGTGGCGGTCAGCGGGGCACTCATCCCCGTCGCCACCCGGCACTTCGCCGCCCAGACGGCCGTCATCACCGTCCTCGTGCTCGCCCTCGTCATGGTCGGCGGTGAGCCGCAGGCCTCCTGGGGCCGTATCGGTGAGACCCTCCTCGCCTGCGCGATCGTGCTGGTGGTCGGCCATCTGCCGGCGCCGGGGCAGCGCGGTGGGAACGTACGGGCCCGGCTCACGGCAGCCACCGACGCCGCGCACGCCTACCTCACCCACGTCCTGAGCGGCGCCGACGACCGGGCCGACGACGACCGGGCCGCCCGCTGGGCGCTGCGCCGCGAGGCCTACCGGACGCTGGCCGAGGCCCGCGCCGCGATCGACCGGTCCGCCGCCGAGCTCCCCACCCTGGCCCGTCAGACGGCGGGGACCGACGAGGTCGCGGCCACCCTCGAACGCCTCGTGGACACCACCACCGCCTGCGCCGTGCACCTCGACGACACGGGCCGACTCACCCCGCAGCACACCGAGCGCCTCACCACACTCCTCGACGAACTCGTGGACCGGAGGGAGAACGCCGGGCTTGCGGCCGCCCCGTCTTTCAGGGGCGCGGGGAACTGCGCGACCAGCCATAACGCATCCGCACCCGCCAAACACACCGGTCTCCCCACTCCGTGAGGCGCCACCGCCGTACCGTGGCGTGATGACCTCGCCGTCCGCGCCCGAGCCCGAGTTCGAGTCCGAGTTCCAGTCCGGCGGGAAGACCGAGCCTCCGGCCTTCCCGGCCACCCCCGCGGAAGCGACCCCCACTGAGGCCGCCGATCTCGTCATCACCGGGTGTACCGCCGCCCTCGTACACGACGAGCACGAGCGGATCGACTTCGTCGAGGACGCCACCATCGTCGTACGCGACGGGCGTATCGAGACGCTCACCGCCGGGCCGCCGCCGGCTGGCCTCGTCGCCGTCGAGCGCATCGACGCCCGGGGGCAGGTCGCGATGCCCGGCCTCATCAACTGCCATACCCACGCCCCGATGGTCGCCCTGCGCGGCATCGCGGAGGATCTGCCCATCGAGCAGTGGTTCAACGACGTCGTCTGGCCGATCGAGTCCAACCTCCAGGAGAAAGATGTGGAGTTGGGGGCGCGGCTGGCCTGCGCCGAGATGATCCGCGGCGGGGTCACCTGTTTCGCGGACCACTACTTCTCGATGGACACCGTCGCCGCCGTGACCGCCGAGAGCGGCCTGCGCGCCAACCTCGGCCAGGCCTTCTTCTCCTCCCAGGGCTCCTCCTCGGGCTCCACCCAGGGCTCCTCACCGGCCGCCGAGGGCCGCGCGCGGTCGCTCGACTTCGCGCTGCGGCACCGCGACTCCGCCGGCGGTCGCATCACCACCTCCCTCGCCCCGCACGCCCCCTACACCGTGGACGACGCCGACCTCGCCGCGACCGCCCGACTCGCCCGCGAACACGGCCTGCTCGTGCACATCCACGCATCCGAGAACCGCGACCAGACCGAGGCGAGCCTCGCCCGCCACGGCCGTACGCCGATCGAGGTCCTGGCCGACGCGGGACTTCTCGACACCGATCTGCTCATCGCGCACGGCACCGGCATCGTGGAACGCGACCTGCCCGTACTCGCCCGCGCGAGTGGCCGGATCGCCGTGGCGAGCGCGCCCCGCGGCTACCTCAAGTTCGCCTGGCCCACGACCACTCCGGTACGGGCCCTGCGGGAACTCGGTATCCCTGTCGGACTCGCCACGGACGGGGCCGCCTCCAACAACTCCCTGGACGTATGGGAGTCCATGGCGCTGACCGCGCTGGTGCAGAAGTTCACCGAGGGCGACCCTCGGCGGCTGACATCCCGGCAGGCCCTGCATCATGCGACGCTGCAGAGCGCACGCGCGGTCGGGCTCGGCGAGCGGATCGGCAGTCTCGCGCCGGGACGCAGGGCCGACATCATCCTGGTCGACCTGACAGGGCCGCACACCCAGCCCGTACACGACCTCGCGGCCACCCTCGTCCACAGCGCCCGCGCCGGAGACGTACGCACCACGATCGTCGACGGGCGGATCCTCATGCGCGACCGCGAGCTGCTGACCCTCGATGTCCCGGCCGTCGTACGGGAGATGAACGAGCGCATGCCCGCACTCGTCGACCGCGGCCACGGCAAGCGGATCCAGGACTACGACACCTGAGGACCTGGCCCTGAGGACCTGACACTTGCGGACCTGACACCTGACACCTGACCGCCTGGCACCTGATCACCTGATCACCTGAGGATCCGACCGGAAAGAAATTCTCCGCCCACCGATGAGTTCCGCTCCTTCCTTCGGTCCACCCCTGTGAAGGCATCACAGCGAAGGAGTAGCAATGACGCTTCCGCGGATCGTGTCGCGCGAGGAATGGCGTGCCGCGCGCGAGGAACTGCTGGTCGAGGAGAAGGCCGCGACCCGGGCCCGGGACGCGCTCAACGCCGACCGGCGCCGGCTGCCCATGGTCGAGATCGACAAGGAGTACGTCTTCGAGGGCGGCGACGGCAAGGCGACATTGCTGGACCTCTTCGAAGGACGGCACCAACTTGTCGTCTACCACTTCATGTTCGCGCCCGAGTGGGACGCGGGGTGCCGAAGCTGCTCGGCGTTCGTCGACCAGATCGGGCACCTCGCGCATCTGCGGGCGCGGGGCACCGAGCTGGCCCTGGTCTCCAGGGCGCCGTACACGAAGATCCTGCCCTTCAAGGCGCGGATGGGGTGGACGCTGCCCTGGTACTCGTCGTACATCAACGACTTCAACCACGACTTCCGGGCGACCCTCGACGGAGGCGGGGACGGGGACGGGGAGCTTCTCGAACGGCCGGGAGTGAGCTGCTTCCTGCGGGACCGGGACCGGGTCTTCCACACGTACTCGACCTACGAGCGCGGACTCGACGGACTGGGCTCCACCACGAGTTTCCTGGACCTCACGGCCCTCGGCCGGCAGGAGGAGTGGGAGCGGCCCGAGGGGCGCGCGTCGGCGCTGGGGGCGCCCGCGGGCAGCGAGCGCATCCGGTACCACGACGAGTACGAGGACTGAGGGCGACCGCCGCACGGTCTGTTGTGACCCTGTGTCGACTACGTCTCAGTAACGTCACTTCGCGAGACCCGCACCCCATGATTGGCGTTTAACTCTTCAAGGGCTCCCACGGCTCTCACGGGAGCCGCGCTACACGGAGGTGCGAAGTGTTGAACGGCCGAACGGTTCTGGAGCGCTTTCCCGCCGGTGGGCCGCGTGGTTCGTGGCCCGCGGAGGAGTTCGCGCAGGCGCGCCGTCTGGAGGGGCAGCACGTCGAGGTCGTGATGGACCTGTCGACGGACACGTTCCTCGTCGTCGTGCGGGAACTCGTCGAGTAGCGGGGCGGGCAACGCGTCGAGGATCAGGCGTTGACCGACCGTGACCACGCCGGCGGTGTCCCGGTCACCCGGCACAGTGCCACGTAGAGGGGGATCGGCGGGGTGTACGGAAGCGTGCCGTCCGGTGTGTGGATCAGCCCGGGGAAGCCGGTCGGGGAGGCGGGGACGAGGGCCCCCGTCGCGTAGTGCGCCGGCGCGGGCCACTCCAGGGCCACATCGGAGTCGGACGGCACGAGCCACCACCAGTGCGTGCTGTCGGCGTACACACAGCCGACGCGCGGCAGGCGGGGCATCAGCAGCGGACCGAGTCTCGCGGGCATCGCCACCGCGTCGCAGCCCAGCGGGGCCTGCATGCCCTCCGGCACGGTCAGCCGCCGTGACGTGGCCGGGTCCGACGTCGCCCGGCTCCGCTCGATGCGGACCAGCGTGTCCAGACTCAGTACCCGCGGCGCACCGGCCGAGGTAGCCCTCACACCCATTCAGCCCCCGTCCGTGTTCCCAGATCCGTCGGTCCCGAAATCGTTCGGCCCTGCGTGGTTCTGCCTTACGTGGTTCGCCTTACGTGGTTCTGCGCTTGCCTGTGCCTGCGCCTGTGGGCGTTCAGGCCCGTGTCCGGCCCATGCCCGCCCGTGTCCTGCGCGCGTCCGTGCCCGGCGAGGCCGGCTGGAACGATTCAGGAGGTCAGAATCGTTCGTGCTCGGCCGGGGGCGCGTGTATCCCCGTCGGCGAGGAGCCGGCTGGGGCCGGCCGGCTCCTCGCACTCCAACCCAGGTCCGACCGCGGTTCGACGCCGTTGTTCGCCGACCGCGGCAGTTCGGCCCAGACCAGCAGTCCGGGACCGGTTTCCTGGGCGCCCCAGGCAGTGCACATCGCCGCGACAAGGAGCAGTCCCCTCCCATGCTCCTCATCTGGACGCTGTGGCGACGGGTGGGGCTCACCCGGCGCACATCCTTCGTCACGGACAGCTATCCGCACCAGGTCGTCGCTGTCGTGCAGCTCGCACACCACGTGGCTGCTCGCCGTGTGCACGACAGCGTTGGTGACCAGTTCGGAAACGATGAGCTCTGCCGTGTCACACGTGTCCTCGCACACCGCCCACCCCGTCAGACGGGCACGCGTCAGGTGCCGGGCCTGTGCTGCGGAGCCCGGATGTGCGGCCAGCTCGAATCGGAACCGGCGCTCGGCTGCCGTGCCGGGGCGTACCCCGGTAGTGGCGCCAAAGCGGAACCGGTCCTCGGCGGCTTCTGTGCCTAAGGGCGCGGACGGAATCACGCTTGCCACTATCGCCCCGTCGTGAACACTTGGCAAGTGTCACTCTGAAAATTGCAGAGTGGAGTGTTCTGAGCGGTATGGCCATGGCACACTGCTGAGAACAGCTTGTGGCGCGGCGTCAGTTGGGTACCCGTACAGGGGCCCGAACGGGCGCCGCCCCGGCTGTCTGGACAAAAGTGGAGGTGGACGTGAGCGAGCCGCGGTCCGCGCCGACGGTCGGGCAGGTCGTCCTCGGCCGGCGCCTGCTGGACCTGCGGGAACGCGCGGGGCTCAAGCGTGAGGAGGCGGCACGCATCCTGCGTGTCACCGCTGCCACCGTCCGCCGTATGGAGATGGCTGAGGTCACCCTCAAGATTCCGTACCTCCAGCTCCTGCTGAAGTCGTACGGCGTCTCGGACGACGAGGCCGACGCGTTCGTCACGCTCGCCGAGGAGGCGAATCAGCCGGGCTGGTGGCAGCGGTTCCACGACATCCTGCCGGGCTGGTTCTCGATGTACGTGAGCCTGGAGGGCGCGGCCGCGCTCATCCGCTCCTACGAGCCCCACTTCGTACCCGGAGTGCTGCAGACCGAGGAGTACGCGTATGGCGTCATGAAATCCGGCGCCATCGGCCAGACGAGACCCGAGGACATCGAGCGCCACGTGGCGCTGCGCATGCAACGGCAGGAGCTGCTGACGCGCGAGGGCGCGCCCCGGTTCTGGGCCGTGATGGACGAGACCGCTCTGCGCCGCCCGGTCGGCGGTCCCGAGGTCATGCGCGGCCAGATCGACAGGTTGCTCGAGGCCACGAAACTGCCCAACGTGACCCTGCAGATCGCCCCTTTCGCCTCGGGGCCGCACGCGGGCACGTACGGGCCGTTCGTGCTGTTCCGCTTTGCCATGCCCGAACTGCCGGACATGGTCTACAGCGAGTACCTGACCGGCGCCGTCTACCTGGACGCGCGCACCGAGGTGGCAACCCATCTCGAGGTCATGGACCGCATGGCGGCGCAGGCCGCTACGGCACATCGCACGAAGGAGATCCTGCTGGATCTCCGCAAGGAGCTGTGAATGGATCGCATCAAGTCCCGGATACGCGCCTCGCGGATCTACAACGGCATGCCCGCCAGGGAACTGGGCAGCGAGGGCTGGCACAAGCCGTGGAGCGGTGGCAACGGCGGTAACTGCCTTGAGGCGATGAAGCTCGACGACGGCCGGATCGCGGTGCGTCAGTCGGCCGACCCGGACGGTCCCGCTCTCATCTACACCCCCGGCGAGATGACCGCGTTCATCCAGGGAGCCAAGGCGGGGGAGGCTGACTTCCTGCTCTCCTGAGGTCGTCAGAACATCGGTTCAGAACCAGGACCACACGCGCCGTGGCGCGTCCACGAGCCGGCTGACCGCCACCACCGGTAACGGCGGCTGCTCGGCCCGGTCGGGGCCGAGGCTCAGCGCGTAGTAGATCTGCTCGATCGACGGCGGTCCGACCGCGAGGTTGCGGCGGACCGCGTCCGACGGGGACTCCCGCCCCGCCTGTACGAGGTAGGCCGCGGCCATCGTCCCCGTACGGCCCACTCCCGCCCCGCAGTGCACGAACACCGGCCCCGGGGCCGCACCGACGACGCCGAGGAAGCGTCGTACCTGGTGCGGCGTCGGGGTCTGTCCGTCCCGGACGGGCAGCCGTACGACATCGAGGCCGGCGGTGCGCGGCCCGGCGAGCTGGGCGGCGGACAGGTCCTCGGCACGCAGGTCGACCACGGTGGTGAAGCCGAGCCCGGCGAGCTCCCGGTAGCCGGCGGGGGAGGGGGCGGCGCCGCGCCACAGCCGCCCGGCGGTTCCCACGGGCTGGAAATGGTGGATCCCCCGCAGCGATCGGGTCCCCGCGGGCGGCGGGGTCTCTTCGCGCGTGAGGTACGACAACGCGAGGACACCCAGCGAGCCCGTGGCCCACAGCGCGAGATAGCAGAGGCCGAGGGCCGCGAGTACGCGCAGCAGCGTCCGCCGCGCTGTTCGCCACAGAGGGCCGGGCGAACGGCCGGTGGGCGACGCGAGTCGGGGTGGGGGCGGAGCGACGACAGCCATGGGCGACCCGGAGGCTCGGGGACGGGGGCGCGTCGGCATCGTAACCCGGGACGGTGGTACGGGAGTTGCGTGTGCAGGGCAGGGTGATGCCCGACTGCTTGAGAGGCGGAAGGGACGGGGGACGGGGGGATGGGGGATGGGGGATGGGGGGACCGGGGTGTCTTGACGCCGAGCCACCGGCTGCCTTCCGCCGGGCCCGGCTCAGTCGTCGTCCCTGTCTCCGTCCCCGTCCGCGTCCGCGTCTCCGATGCCGACCACCGTGAGGTGCGTACGGTCCAGGCGGGTGTCCTCCAGGCAACCGCGCAGCCGCATGCGGTCGTGGTCGGTCAGCGCGGGCCGGACCACTCCGGCGAAGAGGCCGTCGCCCAACGCGCCGAGGCTGGCGTGGTCGAGCGGTACGGACGTCGAGTCCCGGCAGCGTTCCCAGAGCTGGCGCGCGGCGAGGGACTGCCGCTCGTCGGTCATGTTCGGGCCGCGCATGGCGACGCGCAGGAGCAGGGAGGTCGCCTCGGAGCTCTTCCCCTCCTCCTCGCGGGTCTGCGTGAGGTCGGCGAGCCCGACGACCAGCGCCCCCAGCAGCGCGGCCCCGACGACACCCACGGCGAGTACGCGCACGGTGCGGCCGCGTTCCCGCGGGGCGCCGGGCGGCGGCAGGTCGTCCAGGTCCGTACCGCTGTCCGGATCGGGTGCGGCAAGGACGGAGAGGCGACCGGCGAGCCTGCGTTCCGCCGTGGGGCGGGCCGTGGCCGACGCGATCCGCTGGACCACCCAGGCGAGCCCGGAGAGCAGCACACCGGTGACCATCAGGACCGGTACGAAGACATAGGTACGGCTCGTCGGCTCGTCCAGCCAGCGGAACCGGTCCCCGGCCGTGGGCGACGGTGTCTCCTTCTCCCGCAGCCTCGCGAGGACGTCCTCCTGCCGCCGGTCGGCGTCGCGCATCCGCTCCTCGATCCGCGCGAGCCGCCCGAGCAGCACGATCCCGAGGAGCATCACCTCGACGACGAGGAGCAACACCCCGCACAGGATGGCTCGTTGCCACTGCCACCGGTAGAGATAGACGACGACGTACGTGCCCGCGCCCGCGGCCGCCGCACCTCCGAAGAAGTAGGCGACGCGCCTCACCGGGTCCCTCCCAGGGGCTCGCCCACGGTCCCGTCCGGGGGTGCGTCCCCGTCTGGGGGTGCGTCCCCGTCCGGGCGTACGTCCCCGTCCGGGGATGCGTCCCCGTACGGGCTTACGTCCTGGTCCGGGCGTACGTCGCCGGTGGTGCCGTCGATCGTGAGGCGGGAGCCCGGCGGGAACCGGCGTACCGCGTCGGCGGCCCCGACGACGGTCGGCAGGCCGTACTCCCGTGCCAGCAGGGCCAGATGGGACAACGGGCTGCCGGTCTGCGCGACGAGGCCCGCGAGTTTGGGCAGGAGGGGCGCGAGCGCGGGGTCGAGGGTGCGGACGACGAGCACGGGGTCCGACGGCCGTGGGCCGACGGCGTCCCAGGCCGTCCCGGCGGCCCGGCCACCCGAAACGCCCTGTCCCTGCCCTTGTTCCTGTCCCTCGCCCCCGCCGGTGGGGCGCTCGGCGACGACCGTGCCCCCTTCCGCGAGCCGGAACGCGTCGGGCAGGGGTGCCGACACGGCTCGCGGCAGCCGCTCCCCGAAGTCACCGGGCAGGACACCGAGTTCGAGTGCCTCGACGAGCTCCGGCCACCGCAGCAGCCCCACGTTCGTACCGGCCGAGGCCTCCGAGTCGACCTGCGTCCGCGTCCGCGTCCGCGTCTGTGTCTGCGTCTGCGTCTGCGTAAGTCGTCGTGCGGCGTCCCGGACCAGCCTGACCTGGAGCTCCTGCACCCAGCGGACGCGCAGGCGCAGGGCCTCACGAGGAGGGAGCGCGACTGCCGCCGCTGCCCCGGCGGGGAGGTGTCCGGTGACGTCGGGATTTCCCGGCTCCGGAATCGCTGAGGTCTCCGGGAGCCGTAACTCCCGCCTCAGGCTGGGCGATGTCAGCGCCAGTACCACCGGGTGCGCGGCCACCAGCTCACCGTCCGGTACGCCGAGAGCGCGGGCCTCCGCGAGAGTGGTGAGGGCCGTGCCCGCGGCCGTCGTCCGGGGCTCGGCCAGCAGAGCACCGGCGAGGGCCTCCTGTGCGTGCAACGAGACCAGGACGGTACGGGTCCAGCGCAGGCCGGCGACGAGTCCGCGACGGTCGAGCCGGTCCGGAGACGGCGTCTCGGCGAGCCGGCGGTCGACATCGGCGACGAGGTCCGTCGCGAGGCCGGGCAGCGCGGAGGTCAGCCGGCCCACCCGCCACGCGGCGGCCAGCCGCCGGGCGCCCGGCGCCGGACTGAGCAGCGCCAGCAAGCGGTGCCGCGGTGGGGCGGCGCCCAGCAGGCGCAGATCCGCCGCGGCCCGGCCGCCGACCGTCGTGACGACCGGCAGCGCGCGCAGTTGCCGTCGTGGCGCGGTGCCTCCGATGTCGAGTGCGGCGGCCAGCCCCCGCGCCATGGGCGCCACCCACAAGTCCTCTTCCAGCGGCTCCAGTTGATCGGGCAGGGTCTCCGCGACCGGGCCGGGACCGAGCAGGCGTGCCCGGCGTGCGGGCCGCGCCGCCATCGCCGTGATGGGCCGGCTCTGGAACAGCCACAGCCGCCCCGCCTCGTCGAACCCGAACTCGATGTCCTGCGGTCCGCCGAAGACACCCCGCGCCTGTCGGGCCAGCCGCGCCAGCCGACGCAGTTCCGAGGCCCCGAGCAGTTGGTCCGCGCCCTCGGGGCCGGTGCGGGACAGCCGGCCCCAACGGCTCAACCAGTAGTTCGTGCCGGGCTGTTCGCCGCTGACCAGCGAGTCGGGGCCGCCTCGTACGGCGCTCACCAGCATCCGGTCGGTCCGCCCCTCCACGGGGTCGGCGCCGAACAACACCCCTCCCACCCGGGCCGCGAGCATGGGCTGGACCAGTACGGCCATCGGTGCGACCGTGCCGTCGGGGCGGCGGGCCGAGTCGAGCACGGTGCGTACGGCGGTCCGGAAGTCGCGCGGGCCCCACACGTCCAGCACGGAGGCGAACTGACCCGCCAGGGACGACTCCTGGGTGTCCTCCTGCGGGGACGAGGACCGTACGACGAGGGGCAGGGTGCCGCCCTCGGAGAGCTCCTGCCAGGCGCGGAACAGGCTTTCGGACCCGCCGTCCGCCCCTCCGCCGCTCGCTCCTTCGCTCGCTCCTCCGCTCGTTCCTTCACCACCCGCTCCTTCACCGTCCGCCCTCTCGTCGTGCGGCACGACGAACCCCGGCAGTACAGGAAGCCCGGCCCTCGCCGCGCGCGCGAGATGCGCGGCCTTGGAACCGGCGAACGCGACGCGCGTGACCCGCGGATCGCTCAAGGGGACGGCGCACGCGGTCGGCGGCTCCCGCCCCGCGCCGGCATCGTCGCGTGCGCCCCGTTCCTTCCCGCCGCACGCGCTGTCTTCGTGACGTTCGTCAACCGTCGTCATCGAGCACCCTCCAGGACCGACCGCCAACAGGGGGGACGCGCGGGGGTGGCCCTGCGCCTGACGACGGAACGAAGGATGGGGACGGGTTGTAGCCGAATTGCCCGACCGGACCGACCAGCGGACCGACCAGGCCGACCGGGTCGCGGCCGTGTCGACAACACGTCTCCTGTATCCGATGATCCCACTCCGTGTTGTGTTTCATGCCAGGAGAGGGTCACCTTCCGGCCACCCGTCCGTCTCGCGGAGTTCTACGGAGTCGGAGTCGTAGTCGGAGTTGTTGTTGGAGTCGTGATCGTGGTCGTAGTCGGGTTCGGATTCGGAGTCCGCGTCAGGCCGTCATGGGCCGGTCGTGCGGGGCGATCGGTGCGGGCAGCCGCGAGTCGCCCGTCAGACGGCGGTCCACCGCTGCCGCCACCGCCCGGCCCTCGGCGATCGCCCACACGATGAGGGACTGGCCGCGCGCGGCGTCCCCCGCCGCGTACACCCCCGGCACATTGGTCGTGAAGTCCGCGTCGCGGGTGATCGTGCCGCGGGGGTCGAGGTCGAGGCCCAGTTGGTCGACGAGCCCGTCCGAGCGGTCGGGCCCGTCGAACCCGAGGGCGAGCAGCACGAGGTCGGCGGGGAGCTCACGCCCGGTGCCGGGGCGCGGCCGGCGTTCGGTGTCGACCTCGACCAGGTGCAGCGAACGCACCCTCCCGGACGCGTCCCCCATGAAGCGGAGCGTGGACGCCGCGAAGAGCCGGGCGTCCGCGTCGGCCGCGGGGGCGGTCTCCAGGTCCCGGGCCTCCTCGTGCGCGGCCGACAGCCGGTAGATCTTCGGGTACACCGGCCATGGCTCACGGCTCTCGTCGCGCTCGGCGCCGGGCTGCGCGTAGATGTCCAGCTGGGTCACGGACCGAGCGCCCTCGCGCACCGCCGTGCCCAGGCAGTCGGCCCCCGTGTCGCCGCCGCCGATGATCACGACGTCCTTGCCCGCCGCGGACAACGAGGACGCCTCCAGGTCCCCCTCGCACACCCGGTTGGCCAGCGGCAGGTACTCCATCGCCTGATGTATGCCGCTCAACTCCCGTCCGTCGACGGCAAGGTCACGCCAGGCAGTAGCGCCCACGGCGAGCACGACCGCGTCGTGGCGCGCTCGCAGCTCGGCCGCGTCGATGTCCCGGCCGGCGGCGGTCGACGTGCGGAACTTGGTTCCCTCCGCCCGCATCTGCGCGATCCGCCGCTCCAGGTGCCGTTTCTCCATCTTGAACTCGGGGATGCCGTACCGCATCAGCCCGCCGATCCGGTCGTCCCGCTCGTACACGACGACGGTGTGTCCGGCCCGGGTGAGCTGCTGCGCCGCCGCGAGTCCCGTGGGGCCGGAGCCGATCACCGCGACGGTCCGCCCCGTCAGCCGCTCCGGCGGTCTGGGCGGCGCGAACCCGTCGGCCCAGGCCCGGTCGGCGATGGCGACCTCGACGTTCTTGATGGTGACCGCGGGCTGGTTGATCGCCAGCACGCAGCCCGCCTCGCACGGCGCGGGACACAGCCGGCCGGTGAACTCGGGAAAGTTGTTCGTCGCGTGCAGCCGGTCGCTCGCCGCCCGCCAGTCGTCCCGCGCGACCAGGTCGTTCCAGTCGGGGATCAGGTTGCCCAGCGGGCAGGCGTCGTGACAGAAGGGGATGCCGCAGTCCATGCAGCGGTCGGCCTGCGTCCGGACGATCGGCAGCAGCGCCCCGGGGACGTACACCTCGTCCCAGTCGCGGACCCGCTCCTCGACGGGCCGGCGCGGCCACTCCTCGCGGGAGGAGTGGAGAAAACCCATGGGATCGGCCATGGCCGCCTCCCTCGCTTGCACGAACGGGGCCCGGCGGGCTGGTGGGCTGTGGGCGGGGCGGCTGATGGGCGGGGCGACTGGTGGGCGGGGCGTGCCGTCGGACCTGCCGGCGGCCTCTCCCCGCCACGATACGACGCCACAGCGGCACCCGCCCCAGGTGGACGCAGGTCCGACGGTCCGGAGTCCGGTGGCCAGGGGCCCGGTGGCCAGGGCGGGCCCGGTGCTCCGGCGCGTCCGGTGGGGATCAGGTCAGCGCCAGCACGTACGAGACCGCTCCGGCGGCGGAGGCGACCATCCGGACGTGGTTCCACAGCGACCACTCGCTCACATACGTGGGCCAGTACGCGATGGCCTCCGGCGTCCCGGGGTCCATCCCGTTCAGCTTGTTGTTGCGCGGGACGTTCGCCGCGATCGTGACCCCGAAACTGCCGACCAGGTAGAGCGCGCTGCCCAACAGCAGTTCCACCGTGCCCTCGTCGGGCCACAGCACGAAGGTGACCACCGCGATCACGGCGCACACCGCGGCCGACCCGAGGAACACGAGCATGAAGGCCGGCATCAGCGCGGTCACGTTGAGCGACTGCATCGCTGCGACGCCCTGCGCCGGCGGCAGCGAGGCCAGTCCCTTCATCACGAACGTCGAGAACGCGCAGAAGACCCCGGCCACCAGCCCCGTGCCGAGCACGCCCACCACGGTGAGCACGAAGTACGGTCCCTCGATCATGGCAACTCCCGGGTTGGCAGAACACTTGTCAGCAACGCGCGCACCGTTCCGCAACCGTGGAGCCGGACGCCCCCGAACTCCGAGATCCTGCACGGCGCTCCCTGTCACCACAAGTGAAATGCCGTACGAGGAGGGTGACCATGGCCGAGGGGCTCGGCCGCATGTCCGGACGTCTCAGGACGGCCTTCCGCCGGGTCAGCCGTTCCCCGTCGGGTCAGCCGTTCCACGCGGGGTGGCGTGGGTCGTCTGCCCTGACCAGGACGTCTGCCGTGTCGCCCGGCGCCGTCTCGGTCTCGTACCGCTCGTACACGGGAAGCGTCCAGTGCTCGCTCTCCGGGGTGCGGCGGCGCAGAGCGGCCGGCGAGAGGCGTACATGGACGGTGAGGTCGAACGGGAACCAGTGACGCAGAAGCAGCGGACCGTGCATCAACAGCATGGCGCCGGGCGGCAGTTGGACGTACGGGCTACGGGTGGCGCGGTCGGTGGCCGGGTCCCGGAGGTCGGGCAGGACACGGCCGTCACCGCCGGGTTCCAGCGGGTCGAAGACCTCCCGCCACAGAGCGCCGGTGTCGAACCAGCCGTCGTAGTAGGTCTCCACGTCCTGACGGCCGTACTCGAACCGGAGCGAGGCAGGCCGCAGATACCCCTCCGTGCCGACGACCAGAGCGGAACGGCCCCGTGGGCGAAGGGCCTCGGCGACGCGTCCGGCGAGGTCACCGGGGCGGGCGGCCGGGGCGCCGTCGAACGCGACACGCGGCCAGGGGCTGCCGTCGGCCGGCTTCAGGTCGAGCAGGCGCTCGGCGATGAGGTCGCCGAGCCGGTCCCAGGTGATCGCTTCGAGTCGCACACGGCCATGATGCCGCGAGGGTCCCAGCGGGTGTCAGCGCGTACTCACGGGCCATGTCCGCGCGGCCGGTACCCGCACCGCACTGGGACCGGAGACCGGACGGAGGACGGACGGAGGACGGAGGCAGGGGGTCCGGGGGGCGAGGGGCGGAGCCCGGTGCGGGTGCCGCCCGGCGGGGTCGGAAGCGTCGGAAGCGGTGGACCTCCGGGTGCGTATCTCCCCGTACCCGGCGAGAATGTAGGGCGCCGGGACTAGCGGTGCCAGTCCGTGCCGCGCCGGCCGTCCGGCACCGGGAGGTACCCCATGACCACCGCCGGAGACATCATGCACCGCGGTGCCCAGTGGATCCCCGCCCACGAGACCCTGGACCGGGCCGCGCAGCTGATGCGCGAGCTCAAGGTGGGCGCGCTGCCCATCAGCGACGAGAACGAACGGCTCTGCGGCATCCTCACGGACCGCGACATCGTGATCGGCTGTGTGGCCATGGGGCACGACCCGGCCCGTGTCACTGCCGGTGAGATGGCCCAGGGCACCCCGCGCTGGATCGACGCGAGCGCCGACGTCAGCGAGGTGCTGGGGGAAATGCAGGAACATCAGATCCGTCGCCTCCCGGTGATCGAGGACAAGCGTCTGGTCGGAATGATCAGCGAGGCCGATCTGGCCACGCATCTGACGGACGGACAGCTCGCGAGCTGGGTGGAGAGCGTCTACGCGAAGAGCGAGGCACGCTGACGCCGAGGCCGGGCGGCGCGTCCGGCGGGCGGCCGGACGCGCGGGGCGTCACAGCCAGCCGTTCCGCTTGAAGCCGCGGTGGAGGGTGAGGCACGCGACAGCGATCACGCCGACCGCCAACGGGTACCCGAACTTCCAGTGCAGCTCCGGCATGTGTTCGAAGTTCATGCCGTAGACACCGCAGACCATCGTGGGCACGGCGATCAGCGCCGCCCAGGCCGTGATCTTCCGCATGTCCTCGTTCTGCGCGACGCTCACCTGCGCGAGGTGCGCCTGCAGGATCGAGTTGAGCAGTTCGTCGAACCCGGCTATCTGCTCGGCGGCCCGCAACTGATGGTCGGAGACGTCCCGGAAGTAGGCCTGTATCTCCGGGTCGATCACCCGGATCGGCCGTGTGGCGAGATCCATGATGGGCCGGCCCAGCGGGACCACCGCCCGCTTCAGCTCCAGCAGCTCGCGCTTGAGCTGGTAGATGTGCCCGGGGTCGGCGGCCCGTGCGCCGTTCGCCGCGAACACGCCGGTCTCCACCGCTTCGATGTCCTCCTGCACCGAGTCCGTGACATGGAGATAGTCGTCCACCACGTGGTCCGCGATCGCGTGCAGTACGGCGGCCGGACCCTTGGCGAGCTGCTCGGGGCGGGCCTCCAGATCCTCGCGCAGCGGGCCCAGCGAGCCATGCCGGCCGTGCCGCACGGTCACCACGAAGTCCTGACCGACGAACACCATGATCTCGCCGGTGTTCACCACCTCACTGGTCGAGGTCAGTTCGGTGTGGTCGACGTAGCAGACCGTCTTGAACACCGCGAACAGCGTTTCGCCGTACCGCTCCAGCTTCGGGCGCTGATGGGCGTCCACCGCGTCCTCGACCGCCAGCGGGTGCAGGTCGAAGAGCTCGGCAATGCCCGCGAACTCCACCTCGGTCGGCTCGTGCAGCCCGAGCCAGACGAAACCGCCGTCGGCCTTGCGGACCCGCGCGACCGTCTCGGCCAGGTCGCGCCCGGCGGGGACCCTGGCCCCCTTCTCGTACGCCACGCAGTTCACCACCGCGGAGCCCAGCGGTGACCGGGCGGGATGGCTCAGGTCGACGCGGGAGCGCCGCCGTGCCAGCCGGGCCACCCTGCGCAGACCACCGACCTTGCTCAGGCCCGTGACCTTCCGCAGATTCACTGCCATGGACATCTGGATCTCCCTGCGTGGATCTCCTCGCGCCGCACTCTGCGCCTTGCCGCGGCCAGTCTGCCAGGATGTTTTCACGGCCGTCCGAGCCTGTGGGAACGGAACATTCCGTTCCGGAACTGCCTGCGTAGCCGGACGCGGACGCGGAGCGTCGACCCTCTAGGAAAAGCTGACAAATGGGATGATTCGCGCATGACGCGAACCGATGGACACCTTCTCGACAACCGCCGGCCCGACGGGGAACAGCGATTCGACGCCCTCGCCGCTCTCTTCGACCCCACGACGTTCCGGCACATCGAACGGCTCGGCATCGGGTCCGGCTGGCGCTGCTGGGAGGTGGGCGCGGGCGGCATGTCCGTGGTGTCCTGGCTCGCCAAGAAGGTCGGGCCCACCGGCAGGGTCGTCGCGACCGACCTCGACACCTCCTGGGCGCCCTCGGCCGTCCGCCCGCCCATTCAGCTGCGCGTCCACGACGTGGGCGTCGACGAGCTGCCGGGGGAGAGCTTCGACCTCGTGCACGCCCGGCTCGTCCTCGCCCATGTGCCGGACCGGGAGCGGGCGTTGCTGTCGATGGTCAGGGCGCTGCGGCCCGGCGGCCGGCTCCTGGTCGAGGACGCCGATCCCGCACTGCAGCCGTTGGCCTGCCCGGACGAGCGCGGCCCCGAGCAGCAGCTGGCCAACCGACTGCGCCATGCGATGCGGGACGTGCTCACCGAGCGGGGCGCCGAACCCGCGTACGGGCGTCGGCTTCCCAGGCTGCTCCGCGAGGCCGGACTGCGGCAGGTCGAGGCCGACGCGTACTTCCCGCTCACCTCGCCCGCCTGCGGGGCGCTGGAGTCCGAGACGGTCGGCCGGGTCCGCGATCAGCTCGTCGCGTCGGGCCTCGTCACCGACCAGGACGTCGACCGTCACTTGGCGAACGTCGCCGCGGGCGGCATGGACCTGGCCACGGCGCCGCTCATCTCGGCGTGGGGACGCAAGGTCTAGGGCGAAACGCCCTGGGGCGCGCCCGGCAGGGCGGGGCGCCAGGTCGGGCTACTTCCTCCTTCGCCACCTCCCTCGCCTCCTTCTTCTCCTCCTGCTGCTGCTTCTCCTGACTCATCTGTCCTCATCTGTCTGTCCGGCTCTCCGCCTGCCCTGACCGGCCTTCCGCCCACCTGTTCCACCGCCAGGGCCCCGGCCCCGCACCCCTCGGCGGCCGCCTCCTCCGGCCGGCTGCCCGCGAGCAGTGCGGCCAGGAAGGCTCCGGTGAAGGCGTCGCCGGCGCCCGTGGTGTCGACAGGGGTCGCCGGCACTGCGGGAACCCGGGCCCGGACCGCCCCGGACCGGGCGACGAGTGCCCCGGCACCGCCCTGCTTGACCACCACCAGCGGAACGCGGCGGCTCAACTCGGCCGCCGCGTGGGACGCATCGGACAGGCCTGTCAGCAGGCAGGCCTCGTCCCGGCTCGGCAGCAGGACGTCGACCCCCTCGGCCAGTGCCAGGAACCGGTCCACGCCCAGCTCGGTGAGGAACCCCACCGACGCGGGATCCACACTCACCGGCACTCCACGCGCGCGTGCCGACTCCACCGCCGCCGCCACCAGAGCCCGGCACGGCTCGGAGAAGAACAGATAGCCCGACAGGTGCAGCCATGCGACGCCGTCGAGCAGCGCGGGCGACCAGTCGTCGGCGGCCAGGCGCAGCGACGCGCCGCTGTCGGTGAGGAAGGTGCGCTCCGCCGAGGCGTCCGTGTCCACCAGGCAGACCACCGTCCCCGTCGGTGCCCGCGGGTCGACGACCAGGAGAGGGCGCACCCCGGAGGCGGCCAGCTCCCGCTCGTGCCACGCGGCCGAGTCCGCGCCCACCCGGCCGAGGAACCGCACCTGCGGTCCGCCTCGACGCGCCGCCCAGCACGCGACGTTGGCACCCGCGCCGCCCGGCACGGTCCGGACGGCGGCGGCCGTGTCGGTGCCCGGAGCGAGCGGCCCGCGGTGCCGGGCGACGACATCCGTGATGACGTCACCGACCACGAGGAGAGCCCCGCCCGGCAGAACCTCGCCGGGGCCGCCCGCCCCTGTCACGTCTGTGCCCAGGCCGCCGCGATCCGCCCCGCGAGCCGTACGTTGCCGCGCACCGCCGCGAGATTGGCGTCCAGCGACGCTCCGTCGGTGTGGCGCACCAGGTGGTCGAGGAGGAACGGCGTGACCGCCTGGCCGCTCACGCCCGCCGTGTCGCACGCGTGCAGCGCGTCGGCGAGCACGCGCGCGTGCAGTGCGGGGTCCAGCTGCTGCTCCTCGGGCACGGGATTGGCGACGATCAGCGCCGACCCGGGTCCGTCCAGCGTGTCCTGCGCGCGCATGACGGCCGCGACCTCGTCCGGCGACTCCAGGGTCCAGTCCACCGGGTGTCCCGAGTCCGACAGGTAGAAGCCGGGAAAGCGCGCCGTGCGGTATCCGGCGACCGCGACACCCAGCGTCTCCAGACGCTGCAGGGTCGCCGGCACGTCCAGGATCGACTTCACCCCCGCGCACACCACCGTGATCCGGGTGCGCGAGAGGAGCCCCAGGTCGGCCGACTCGTCCTGGGTCACCGTCCACTCCCGGTGCACGCCGCCGAGGCCGCCCGTCGCGAACACCCGTACGCCCGCCTGCGCGGCCAGCAGCGCCGTGGCCGACACCGTGGTCGCGCCGCTGGCCCCGGCGGCGACCGCCAGCGGCAGATCACGGTGTCCCAGCTTGCGGATGCCGTCCTCGTTGGCGACCCGCTCCACCTGCTTCTTGTCGAGGCCCACATGGGGCCGTCCGTCGAGCACGGCGATCGTCGCCGGAACGGCGCCTTCCGCGCGTACGGCGTCCTCCAGCTCCCGTGCCACCTGGAGATTGCGCGGACGTGGCAGTCCGTGCGCGATGATCGTGGACTCCAGTGCCACCACGGGCCGCCCCGTGGTGAGCGCCTCGCGGACCTCTTCGGACACCACCAGCACGCGTGTGCCTCCTGTCTGTCGGCTCTCCCCTCTCATCCCTGGCGGCCGAGGCGCCCGGCCAAACCCTCACGCGGTCGGCGGCCCTCAGACAGGCCGTACCCCGCGCAGTGACCCATGCGGATCGAGGACGTACTTGCGGCCGGCACCCTGGTCGAACTCGGCGTAGCCGCGCGGAGCGTCCTCCAGGCCGATCACCGTCGCGTTCACGGCCTTGGCTATGTGCACCCGCTCGTGGAGGATCGCCTTCATCAGCCCTCGGTGGTACCGCATCACCGGGCACTGGCCCGTGGTGAACTGGTGGCTCTTCGCCCACCCCAGACCGAGCCGCACCTTGAGCGTGCCGGTCCGCGCGTCCTGGTCGACCCCGCCGGGGTCGTCCGTGACGTACAGGCCCGGAATGCCCAGCGAGCCACCCGCGCGCGTGAGGCCCATCAGCGAGTTGAGCACCGTGGCCGGCGCCTCCGGAGCGTCGGTGCCGTGCGCCCGCGCCTCGAAGCCGACCGCGTCGACGGCCGCGTCCACCTCCGGCTCGCCCAGGATCTGCTCGATCTGCTCGCCCACGTCCCCCTGGCTGACGTCGACCGTCTCGCAGCCGAAGCTCCGGGCCTGTGCCAGCCGTTCGGGGTTGAGGTCGCCGACGACGACCACGGCCGCGCCGAGCAGCTGCGCCGACGCCGCGGCGGCGAGACCGACCGGGCCCGCCCCGGCCACGTACACCGTCGAACCGACCCCGGCACCCGCGGTCACCGCACCGTGGAAGCCGGTCGGGAAGATGTCCGACAGCATGGTCAGGTCGAGCAGCTTCTCGCGTGCCTGCTCCCGGTCCGGGAACCGCAGCAGGTTGAAGTCCGCGTACGGGACCATCGCGTACTCCGCCTGGCCGCCGACCCAGCCGCCCATGTCGACGTAGCCGTAGGCCGCTCCGGGACGGGCCGGGTTGACGTTCAGACAGATGCCCGTCTTGCGCTCCTTGCAGTTGCGGCACCGTCCGCAGGCGATGTTGAAGGGCACCGAGACGATGTCCCCGACCTCGACGAACTCGACGTCCGGACCCCGCTCGACGACCTCTCCGGTGATCTCGTGCCCGAGGACGAGCCCCTCGGGCGCGGTCGTACGGCCGCGCACCATGTGCTGGTCGCTGCCGCAGATATTGCTGGCCAGTACTTTCAGGATGACTCCGTGCCGGCACGTGCGGCCGACGTTCGCGGCGGCCACCCCCGGTCCGTCCTGCAACTCGAGCGTCGGGTAGTCGATGGTCCTGACTTCCACCGCGCCCGGCTTGAGGTACGCGACTGCCCTGTTCCCGCTCACGCTCATACGTGATCGCCGTCCCTTCGGCCCCCGTGGCGTCGGATGCCTGTGGCTGTACGTGTGGCGGAGTCTGCTACCGCCCGACCGTTCCGACCAGCCTTCGCGGGGGCCCCGTGGGCACACCGCACCGGGGAACTCCTGCCGAGCCCCTCAGAACCTCAGAACAGCGGCTCCGGCAGCACGCCCTCCAGCGCCAGCAGCTTCCTCTTGGTCTCCACGCCGCCCCCGAACCCGCCGATGCCGCCGTCCCGCTCCACGACGCGGTGACAGGGCACGACGACCGGCAGCGGGTTGGACCCCATGGCCGCCCCCACCGCCTGGGCCGCACCGGGCTGGCCGACCCGCCGTGCCAGGTCGCCGTAGCCCACCACCGCCCCGTACGGAACGCCGGACGCCAGCTCGCGCAGCACCTGACGGTTGAACCCGGAGATCAGGGACCAGTCCAGCGGCAGTTCGAAGTCGCGACGCTCGCCCGCGAAGTACGCCGCGAACTGGCGTATCGCCTCGGCAAGGAGCGGGGACCGCGGTGCTTCGACGGGCACGGCGGCGAACCGCGAGCCGAGCCGCTCCAGTGCCGAGTCGCGCACCGCGTCCGTGGCGTGGAAGACCACGCTGACCAGGCCCTCGTCGGTGGCCGCCAGCAACAGCGGGCCGATGCCGCTGTCGACGACGGTCCACACCACCCGCTGCTCGTTCTCCCCATGGCTGTTCATGCGCTCCACGGTACGGCGGGCCACTGACAACGCCGGTGGCGCGGACGCGTACGAGCGTCCGCGCCACCGTGACGGGCCGGCCACCGGGGCACTCAGCCCTCGTGAAGCGTCTCCCGCACCACGTCCGGCTTGTTCGTGATGATGCCGTTCACACCGAGGTCCGCGACGCGCCGCGTGTCCTCGGGGGTGTCGACGGTCCAGGTGAAGATCTCCAGAGGCTTGCCGTGCGGTCCTTCGAGCCCGTGGATCGCGGCGACGTAGCCGAGGGAGATCGTCGTGTGCGCCGAGTTGATCTGGTCGGCGAACTGCGCGTACGCGGGCAGTTCGCCGACCGGCGGAGTGCCCAGGAAACCCGTCTTCACGTCGGGCCGCAGCGCGTGCACCGTACGGATGCTGTCGGCGTCGAAGCTCTGGATCACCAGCTTGCTCCGCACCTGGGCCGGGCCCAGCCAGCCCTCGTTGCTGAGGACCTTGAGGGTCTCCTTCTCGATGCCCGGGTACAGCGCGGGGCTCTTGATCTCGAGAACGAGCTTCTGGTGGTTGTGCGAGACCCGGTTCATGTACTGCTTCAGCGTCGGCACGCGCGCGCCCGCGTAGCGGGGGCTGAACCAGCTGCCCGCGTCCAGGCGCGCGATCTCCGCGGCGGTGAAGTCCTTCACCTTCCACGGGGCCCGGTCGGGAAAGACCTCCTCCACATCGGTCGTACGGGCCAGGCTCTCGTCGTGGATCACGACGAGCTGACCGTCCTTGGTGCGCTGGACGTCGTTCTCGACCCAGCGGAATCCGAGACGGTCCGCCCGGTCGATGGCGGCGAGGGTGTTCTCGGGGGCCTGCGCCGAGGCTCCGCGATGGGCGACGACCAGGGGCTGGTCGGGCCGGTCGGTGCTCTCGGCCGCGTGAGCGGTGGAGATGGGGAGAACTACTGCGGCTCCCAGGAGCGCGGTGGTCGTAGCGGCGGCAACGCGCGCGTGCATACGTACTCCTTGCGTCTGTGGTCACGGACGGTCCCAGAGTGACAGCAGGGGGTCAACATCAGGGGGGTGCAGGATGGCCACAAATTGAATGGAGTTGCCCAAGTCCGATCACGTGGGCCGCACAAGTGGGGCGGGGCCGTGATTCTTTGCCGGAAAATCGTTCGACCGTTCAGGTGCGAGTCATACTCTCTGCGACAACCCTGGTGGCCATGGCGCTCCCGGGGCGGGGGCATTTCACGGGGTTCCGGGATGTAACAGGGCGGAAGGGCAACCGCGCATGCAGGGCACGGTCGACGGATTCAGCTACGGACTCGTCACGCCTGTGGTGGCGTACCTGATGGCCTGTCTCGGCGGAGCGCTCGGACTGCGCTGCACCACGCGGTCGATGCTCGTCACCCGTTCCTGGCGCCCCGGCTGGCTCGCGCTCGGCTCGGCGGCGATCGGCTCCGGCATCTGGACCATGCATTTCATCGCGATGACGGGGTTCTCCGTGCAGGAGACCCCGATCCACTACGACCGGCTGACGACCTTCGCGAGCCTCGGCGTGGCGATCGTCATGGTCGGCGTCGGCATTTTCATCGTCGGATACCGGGGAGCCTCGGGAACGGCCCTGTTCACCGGCGGTACGGTCACCGGTCTCGGCGTCGCCTCGATGCACTATCTGGGTATGGCCGGAATGCGCCTCAACGGTGAGTTCGAGTACAACACCCTCACCGTCGCCGCCTCGGTCGTCATCGCCGTCGCCGCCGCGATCGCGGCCCTGTGGGCGGCGGGGCAGATCCGCGGTTTCCTGTGGAGCGTCGGTGCGAGCCTCGTCATGGGCCTCGCCGTCAGCGGCATGCACTACACGGGGATGGCCGCCCTCAGCGTCCATCTGCACGCGGGAGCCACCGGCGTCCCCTCCGGGGACTCGCCCACGACCCTGCTGGCCCCCCTGATGATCGGCCCGCTGGCCTTCCTGCTGCTGGCCGGCGTCGTCGTGATGTTCGACCCGCTGATGGTCATGGGCAAGCCCGACTGGAGCCCCGTCGAGCAGAAGCCCGGTATCCCCGCCCACACGGTCCACCACACGGGCCTGGGGCACGTGCCCGGCCCGCGCTCCCGCCACCACGACGGCTCCCGCGCCCCGCAGAACCGCTGACAGGACCCCGTTGTCAGTGCGGGGTCGTACGGTTGGTTCCATGCGGCCCGTATCAAAGATCGAACGCACGGTGGCGCCTTTCGAGGTCGTCAGCTCCTACCAGCCCAGCGGCGACCAGCCCGCTGCCATCGCCGACCTCGAGCGGCGCATCCTCGCAGGTGAGAAGGATGTCGTCCTCCTCGGCGCGACCGGCACCGGCAAGTCCGCGACCACCGCGTGGATGATCGAGAAGCTCCAGCGCCCCACGCTCGTGATGGCGCCGAACAAGACGCTGGCCGCCCAGCTGGCCAACGAGTTCCGCGAGCTCCTGCCGAACAACGCGGTCGAGTACTTCGTCTCGTACTACGACTACTACCAGCCCGAGGCCTACGTCCCCCAGTCGGACACCTACATCGAGAAGGACTCCTCGGTCAACGAGGAGGTGGAGCGCCTGCGCCACTCCGCCACCAACTCGCTGCTCACCCGCCGCGACGTCGTCGTGGTCGCCTCGGTCTCCTGCATCTACGGCCTGGGCACGCCGCAGGAGTACGTGGACCGCATGGTCAACCTCAAGATCGGCGACGAGATCGACCGCGACGACCTGCTCCGCCGCTTCGTCGACATCCAGTACACGCGCAACGACCTCGCCTTCAGCCGCGGCACCTTCCGCGTCCGCGGCGACACCATCGAGATCTTCCCGGTCTACGAGGAGCTGGCCGTCCGCATCGAGATGTTCGGTGACGAGATCGAGGCCCTCTCCACACTGCACCCGCTCACCGGCGAGATCATCAGCGACGACCAGCAGCTGTACGTCTTCCCGGCCTCCCACTACGTCGCGGGACCCGAGCGCCTGGAGCGCGCCGCCAACGACATCGAGAAGGAACTGGGCGACCGGCTGTCCGAGCTGGAGAAGCAGGGCAAGCTCCTGGAGGCCCAGCGGCTGCGCATGCGCACGACGTACGACCTGGAGATGCTTCGCCAGATCGGCTCCTGCTCGGGTGTCGAGAACTACTCGATGCACTTCGACGGCCGTGAGCCCGGCTCCCCGCCGAACACGCTGCTCGACTACTTCCCCGACGACTTCCTGCTCGTCATCGACGAGTCGCACGTCACGGTGCCCCAGATCGGCGCCATGTACGAGGGCGACGCGTCCCGCAAGCGCACCCTCGTCGACCACGGCTTCCGGCTGCCCTCGGCCCTGGACAACCGCCCCCTGAAGTGGGAGGAGTTCCAGGAGCGCATCGGCCAGGCCGTCTACCTGTCGGCGACACCGGGCAAGTACGAGCTCTCGCGCGGGGACGGCTTCGTCGAGCAGATCATCCGCCCCACCGGCCTCATCGACCCCGAGGTCGTGGTCAAGCCCACCGAGGGCCAGATCGACGACCTGGTGCACGAGATCCGCAAGCGCACCGAGAAGGACGAGCGCGTCCTGGTCACCACGCTCACCAAGAAGATGGCCGAGGACCTCACCGACTACTTCCTCGAAATGGGCATCCAGGTCCGGTACCTGCACAGTGACGTCGACACCCTGCGCCGCGTCGAACTGCTGCGGGAGCTGCGCGCCGGCGAGTACGACGTCCTCGTCGGCATCAACCTCCTCAGAGAGGGCCTCGACCTGCCCGAGGTCTCCCTGGTGTCGATCCTCGACGCCGACAAGGAGGGCTTCCTGCGCTCCGGCACCTCCCTGATCCAGACCATCGGCCGCGCGGCCCGCAACGTGTCCGGTCAGGTCCACATGTACGCCGACAGGATCACCCCGGCGATGGAGAAGGCCATCGAGGAGACCAACCGGCGCCGCGAGAAGCAGGTCGCGTACAACACGGAGCGGGGCATCGACCCGCAGCCCCTCCGCAAGAAGATCAACGACATCGTGGCGCAGATCGCCCGTGAGGACGTCGACACGGAGCAGCTGCTCGGCTCGGGCTACCGCAAGTCCGCGGACGGCAAGAGCGCCAAGGCCCCCGTGCCCGCGCTGGGGTCGAAGGCGGACAAGGGAGCCAGGGCCGGCAAGGGCAAGGCCAAGGGGACCGTGCCGACCGACCGCCCCGCGGCGGAGCTGGCGGAGCAGATCGAGGAGATGACGGGACGGATGCGGGTGGCCGCCGGGGACCTCCAGTTCGAGATCGCCGCGCGGCTGCGTGACGAGGTCTCGGAGATGAAGAAGGAACTGCGGCAGATGAAGGAAGCCGGTATCGCCTGACGCCGGGGGTACCGCACGGTCCTGACGTCCGGGGTGCCGCACTGTGTTGCAAGACCGACACAAAGTGCGCACCGGGCTTCGGGGCTGTCAGTGGCCCTGCGTAGGGTTGCTGGTCAACCGCAGGGTTCTGCGGCAACAGGGGACAGTCCGAGAGGGGAACAGCGCGTGACGGTCAACATGACCAAGGGTCAGGCCATCAGTCTGCAGAAGAACGACGGAGGCACGCTGACCGCGGTGCGCATGGGGCTCGGCTGGCAGGCAGCCCCGCGACGTGGCCTGTTCGGTTCCCGCACCCGCGAGATCGACCTCGACGCGTCCGCCGTGCTGTTCGCGGACAAGCAGCCGGTCGACGTGGTGTTCTTCCGTCACCTCGTCAGCGACGACGGCTCCGTGCGGCACACCGGTGACAACCTCGTCGGCGGCGTGGGCCAGGGTGGCGACGACGAGGCGATCCTCGTCGACCTCGCGCGCGTCCCGGTCCACATCGACCAGATCGTCTTCACCGTGAACTCGTTCACGGGCCAGACGTTCCAGGAGGTGCAGGACGCGTTCTGCCGCCTGGTCGACGAGAGCAACGGCCAGGAGCTGGCCCGGTACACCCTGGCCGGCGGCGGGCAGTACACCGCGCAGATCATGGCGAAGGTCCACCGCGCGGGCGCGGGCTGGCAGATGACCGCCCTCGGCACGCCTGCCAACGGCCGTACCTTCCAGGACCTGATGCCGGCGATCCTGCCGCACCTGTAGGCAGTCCGGCGCCCGGCAGCCGGCGCCCGAGTACGTAGGGGGAACGAAGGCGATGACGGCTGAGCTGGTCCGGGGGCAGAACCACCCGCTCTCCCAGGCCCGACTTGAGATCCGGGTGTCGGCCGGCAAGCCGATCGTGGCCGGGGCCACGCTCAGCGACGACACGGGCAAGGTGCGGGGTGTCGAGTGGGTGGCCCACCCGGGCTCACCCACTCTGCCAGGCATGGAGGTGTCCAAGCAGGCGGCGGCCGACCACCGGCTCGCGTGCGACCTGGACGCCCTGCCGGAGACCGTGCACCGGGTCAGCGTGCTGCTCGCCCTGCCGTCGGGAGTGGGCGGCCCGGTCCGCTTCGGCGCCGTCGCCGCCCCGTTCGTCGCCGTCACCGGACTCGACGGCTCCGAGGTCGCCAGCTACACGGTCACGGGGCTCGACGCCGAGTCGGCCGTCGTCGCACTGGAGCTCTACCGCAGGCAGGGCGCCTGGAAGGTGCGCGCCGTGGGCCAGGGATACGCCGGCGGCCTCGCCGAGCTGTTCGCCGACCAGGGCCTGCCCCAGGCCGGCCAACTCGCCGCCGGCATCAACGAAGCGGTGGTCAAGGGCCTCGCGCGCTCCGTGGCGGCACCGCCCCCGCGTACCGCCGAGGGAGACCGCTCGCGGCACGCGGCGACACCCGCGCTGGGCCAGGACCAGGGCGGTTCGACGTCCCAGGGCGCGCCGGGCCAGGTGGCACCGCAGCACGGGCACCCCGGCGGGCCGGGATCCACGGCGCCCGGCGCGGGCGGACAGCAGCCCGACCACCCCGCGGCGTCCGCACCGGTGGACCCGTCCGCCGTCACCCAGCCCGGCGGTCCGGTACCCGGCGGCCCCGTCGACTACAGCCACCCGGGCCGGCAGGCCGCCGCACCGCCCCCGCCCCCGCCGGCCGTGCCCCCGGCCAGGCCGGGGCAGCCCGCCCAGCCGGTGGCGGGCGACGCGACCGGCTGGTCCATGGAGGAGCGCCTGTACAACCAGGTGTGGGGCATGTTCGAGGACCTGGCCCGCACCACCGCCGCGTATCGCAGCGCGGTCGACTTCGCCGAGTCGCGTATGGAGCAGGAGCTCGACAAGGTCCTGTCCGACCCGCGCAGCCGGATCGGCGGGCAGGGCGACGCCGCCCGCGAGGCGGCCCGCGCCAAGCACGCCGAGCTGATCGACCGGGCCAGGCAGGTACTGGACCGCGACCTCGCCCAGCTCATCGCCGAGGCCGAGGTCGTCGAGCCCGCGCTGCCGCCCGCGTTCGCGCGCTGGGACAACCCCTCCTGGCACGCCTACCGGGTGCCGATGGAGATCCCGATGGCGCTGCGCCTGGGCGATCTGCACCTGCCCGAGAGCGCCGGCCTGAGCATCCCGATGCTGGTGCGGCTGCCGCTGGAGCGCGGCCTGTGGATCGACAGCGGACGCACCGGGTCCGCCGACGGTTCGATCGCGGACTCCGACCAGTTGCGCCGCCTCGCCATGGACACGGCCGTGACCCACGCGGCCCGGCTGCTCGCCGTCCACCCGGCGGGCGAGTACTCCGTGCACGTCATCGACGCGGCGGGCTCCGCGGCCTCGGCCCTCCTGCCGCTCGTGAGCACCGGGGTGCTGGCCGGCCCGCCCGCCGTGGGCGCCGCGGGGGTGAGCGACGTGCTGGCCCGGCTGACCCGGCGCGTCGATCTGGTACAGATGGCCGTCCGGGGCGGCGCGGCCGATTCCCTCCCGTCCGACCTCGACCCGGCCGAGCAACTGCTCATCGTCAACGACTTCCCGCACGGTTTCGACGACCGTGCCGTGACCCAGCTGCGGTACCTCGCCGACGAGGGCCCGGCCGTCGGTGTGCATCTCATGCTGGTCGCCGACCGGGAGGACGCCGCCGCCTACGGGCCGCTGCTCGACCCGCTGTGGCGGTCGCTGCTCCGCCTGACCCCGGTGCCCGACGATCACCTCGCCGACCCCTGGGTCGGACACACATGGACGTACGACCCCTCACAGGTTCCGCCGGGCAGCCAGGTGCTCCAGCAGGTCCTCACCCAGGTCGCGGCCGCACGCCGCTCCTGGAACCGCTGAGGGCCTCCGGGGGGCTCGCGCGCCGCACTCCCCGAGCTTCACCAAGAGATCGTCAAGCCCTCTGACCAGCGGACTTGGTCTTTCTTTTACCAATCTCTTTACCTTTCCTTGGTGATTGGGTACTGTCGTAGGTGCGGAGGGGAGTACTCCCTGACTACTGCGGCGCACCCGTCAATACGGATCCGGCCTGGATCCCGGGGCGTCGGCCCGAATCACACCGGGCGCATCACGCGCCGGACACATCGGGTGGAAGAGACCTCCGGCAGCGACGACGCTGACACTTGCCGTTACGTACTGCCGGAGGCGCAGTGAATGTTTCCTTGACCCTTTGGGTCCTGACGATCGTGGGCCTCGCGGCCCTCATCGCGGTCGATTTCTTCATCGGCCGCAAACCGCACGACGTATCGATGAAGGAAGCCGGGATCTGGACGGTCGTCTGGATCGTCCTGGCCGCGCTGTTCGGGCTCGGACTGCTGCTCTTCTCCGGTGGCCAGCCCGCCGGCGAGTTCTTCGCCGGTTTCATCACCGAGAAGTCGCTGAGCGTCGACAACCTCTTCGTCTTCGTCCTGATCATGGCGAAGTTCTCGGTGCCCACGCAGTACCAGCAGCGTGTGCTGCTGGTCGGTGTGCTGATCGCCCTCGTCCTGCGAGCGATCTTCATCGCCGCGGGTGCCGCGATCCTCGCGAGCTTCGCATGGGTCTTCTACATCTTCGGCGCGTTCCTCATCTACACCGCGTGGAAGCTGATCCAGGAAGCCCGCGCCGACGAGGAGGACGAGGAGTTCGAGGAGAACCGGCTGCTCAAGGCCGCCGAGCGCCGCTTCGGTGTCGCCGACCGCTACCACGGCACCAAGCTGTGGATCCAGCAGAACGGCAAGCGGGTCATGACCCCGATGCTGGTCGTCATGCTGGCGATCGGCACCACCGACGTGCTCTTCGCGCTCGACTCGATCCCCGCGATCTTCGGCCTGACGCAGGACCCGTACATCGTCTTCACGGCCAACGCGTTCGCGCTGATGGGCCTGCGGCAGCTGTACTTCCTGATCGGCGGACTCCTCAGAAAGCTCGTGCACCTCAGCTACGGGCTGTCGGTCATCCTCGGATTCATCGGCGTCAAGCTGGTACTGCACGCGCTGCACGAGTCCGGCGTCCATGTCCCGGAGATCTCCATACCGGTCTCTCTCGGTGTCATCTGCGCCGTCCTGGTGGTCACCACGATCACCAGCCTCATGGCCTCCAAGAAGCAGGCGGCCGAAGAGGCACGGAACGCCCAGGGGTCCGAGGGGTCCGAGGGTTCCGGGGCATCCGGGTCCGAGAAGAACAGCATCGACGTCTGACCTCGTCGGACACAGGACGACCAGCACCAGCACCAGCACCGGTGGCGGCGCTCGGCGAATCGCCGGCCACCGCCACCGCGGCTGCTGTCACCGGTGCCGCCGTCCTGTCGGCGTGCGGGGCCCGGGTGCGGCTGCGACGATCGCAGCATGATCGTTCGGCTTCGGTCACTCGTGACGCGGTGGACGGGCGTCGTGCCCGTGATCGCGATCGTCCTGCTGGCCCTCACCTGGGGCCGTGATCTGCCGGGCCTGATCGTCGCTCTGGTGACGCTGGTGCTGGCCGGTGCCGTGCTGGCGGCGGTCCACCACGCGGAAGTGGTGGCCCACCGGGTCGGTGAGCCCTTCGGGTCGCTGGTCCTCGCCGTCGCCGTCACGATCATCGAGGTGGCGTTGATCGTCACCCTCATGGCGGACGGCGGGGACAAGAGTTCCACGCTGGCCCGCGACACCGTCTTCGCGGCCGTGATGATCACCTGCAACGGCATCGTCGGGCTGAGCCTGCTCGTCGCCTCACTGAGGCACGGCCTGGCCGTCTTCAACGCGGAGGGCACCGGCGCCGCCCTCGCGACCGTGGCGACCCTGGCCACGCTCAGCCTGGTGCTGCCGACCTTCACCACCAGCAAACCCGGGCCGGAGTTCTCCACCGCCCAGCTCACCTTCGCCGCCCTCTCCTCGCTCGTCCTGTACGGCATGTTCGTGGCCACGCAGACGGTGCGGCACCGCGACTACTTCCTGCCGATCACCCGACAGGGCGAGGTGATCGACGAGGACGACCACGCCGACATCCCCACCGCCAGGACCGCGAAGATCAGCCTGGGACTCCTCGGACTCGCCCTCGTCGGCGTGGTCGGCCTCGCCAAGGGCGTCTCGCCCACCATCGAGTCCGGCGTGCAGGCGGCCGGGATGCCGCACTCCGTGGTCGGCGTGATCATCGCCCTGCTCGTCCTGCTCCCCGAGACGATCGCCGCACTGCGCTCCGCCCGCCGCGACCGCGTCCAGACCAGCCTGAACCTCGGCCTCGGCTCCGCGATGGCGAGCATCGGCCTGACCATCCCGGCCGTGGCCGTCGCCTCCATCTGGCTCTCCGGGCCACTGGTCCTCGGCCTGGGCTCCACCCACATGGTGCTGCTCGCGCTGACCGTGGTGGTCAGCTCCCTCACCGTGGTCCCCGGCCGGGCGACCCCCCTTCAGGGCGGGGTGCACCTGGTGCTGTTCGCGGCGTACCTGGAGCTCGCGATCAACCCGTAGACCCGCCCCTCCGTACGTGATCCCGCTCAGCCGGCGACGGGCTCCGCCACCGCCGCCTCTACCGGCCGGGTCTCCGGGAGCAGCGCGAAGCAGCCGAGGCTGAGCAGCGCGATGCCCGTCAGATAGGCGGCCACGCCCCACGGGACCCGCCCGCTCCGGTCGGCGATCGCCGTCGCCACGATCGGGGTGAGCGCACCTCCGAGCACCCCGCCCAGGTTGTAGCCCACCGCCGCACCCGTGCAGCGCACCCGTGGCTCGTACAGCTCCGGCAAGTACGCGGCGATCACGGCGAACATCGTCACGAAGGCGATCAGCGCGACCAGGAAACCGAGGAACATCAGCAGCGGTTCGCCCGTCGACAGCAGCGCGATCATCGGGAACATCCACACCGCGGCGCCCGCGCAGCCGGCCAGACACAGGGGCCGCCGTCCGTAGCGGTCGCTCAGCACCGCCACCACGGGAGTGAGCGCACCCTTCACCACGACGGCCGCCATGATGCAGGCCAGCATGACGGTACGGCTCACCCCGAGCCGCTCGGTCGCGTAGGCGAGGGACCAGGTCGTCACCGCGTAGAACAGCGCGTACCCGACCGCCAGCGCCCCGGCCGTCAGCAGGACGAGCCGCCAGTGGCCGCGCACCACCTCGACGAGCGGCACGCGCGCGTGCTCCCGCATCTCGAGGAAGCGCGGGCTCTCGGCCAGCGAGGAGCGCAGCCACAGCCCGGCCGCGGCGAGCACACCCGCAGCCCAGAACGGCACCCGCCAGCCCCACGACGCGAACTGCGCCTCGGAGAGCGTCGCCGACAGCGTCAGCATCACGCCGTTGGCGAGGACGAACCCAAGTGCCGGACCGATCTGAGGGAAGCTCGACCACAGTCCACGACGGTCGGCCGGCGCGTGCTCCGCGGTCAGCAGCACCGCACCGCCCCACTCGCCGCCCAGCCCGAGCCCCTGGAGGAAACGCAGCACAAGGAGCAGCACGGGAGCGGCCGTGCCGATGGAGTCGTACGTCGGGACGCAGCCGACCGCGACGGTCGCGGCGCCGGTCAGCATCAGGGAGGCGACGAGCACGGGCCGCCGCCCGTGCCGGTCCCCGATGTGCCCGAACAGGACCGAGCCCAGAGGGCGCGCCACGAACCCGACCCCGAAGGTGCCGAAGGCGGCCAGGGTCCCCGCCACCGGCGAGAACGTGGGGAAGAACAGGGGACCGAGGACGAGCGCGGCGGCCGTCCCGTAGACGAAGAAGTCGTAGAACTCGATGGCCGTCCCGGCGAGCGCGGCGGACGCGAGACGCAGCATGGAAGGGGGCTTTACTGTGCGTACACGGTGCATGCCGCGTCAACCACCCACGGTCACCAAGGGTTACGGGGCGCACGGGGGCCCGCGTGTGTCGGTACGGCACCGTGATGCGCCGGGGCAGAACTGTCGATCCCTCCGTCACGCCGAGGGCCGCGCGCACCGTGATAGACCGGGTCCGAGCAGCGGTCCTGAACGGGCCGAACCACCCGACCGGACCGGAGGAACCGTGCCCCGCACCCTGGCCAGCGCCCCCATCATGATTCTCAACGGCCCCAACCTGAACCTCCTGGGCCAGCGGCAGCCGGAGATCTACGGTTCCGACACCCTCGCCGACGTCGAGACGTTGTGCGTCAAGGCGGCGGCCGCGCACGGCGGCACGGTCGACTTCCGCCAGTCCAACCACGAGGGCGAACTGGTCGACTGGATCCACGAGGCTCGCCTCGGCCACTCGGGCATCGTGATCAACCCGGGCGCCTACTCGCACACCTCCGTCGCGATCCTGGACGCGCTCAACACCTGCGACGGCCTGCCCGTGCTCGAGGTCCACATCTCCAACATCCACCAGCGCGAGGAGTTCCGGCACCACTCGTACGTCTCGCTGCGCGCCGACGGCGTCATCGCGGGCTGCGGCGTGCAGGGGTACGTGTTCGGGGTGGAGCGGGTCGCGGCGCTGGCCGGGACGGGGCGGGCGCAGGCCTGACGGGCACGGGGGCGGGGGAGAGGGCGAGGCGGGGGAGGGCGGCCTCAGAGCCGTCCCGCCTCCACGACCCGCCGCAGGAACCGGCGCGTGCGCTCCTGGCGCGGCTCGCCGAAGACCTCCTCGGCCGTGCCGCGCTCCAGCACGACGCCGCCGTCGAGGAAGCAGACCTGGTCCGCGACATCACGGGCGAAGCCCATCTCGTGCGTGGCCAGCACCATGGTCATGCCGTCCTCCTTCAAGTCCCGGACGACGCTGAGGACTTCCCCCACGAGCTCCGGGTCGAGCGCGGCGGTGACCTCGTCGAGGAGCAGCAGCCGGGGGCGTACGGCCAGCGCGCGGACGATCGCGGCCCGCTGCTGCTGGCCGCCGCTCAGCCGGTCCGGATACTCGTCGGCCTTGGCGCCGAGCCCGAGCCGGTCGAGCAGCTCACGGCCGTGCGCCCGCGCCTGCTCACGGCCCACGCCGTGCACGCGGCGCGGGGCGAGCGTGATGTTCTCCAGGACGGTCATGTGCGGGAAGAGGTTGTACGCCTGGAAGACCACACCGATGCGGCGGCGCACCGCGTCCTGGTCGGCCCGCGGATCGGTGATCTCCTCGTCGTCCAGCCAGATGGCGCCGTCGTCGATCTCCTCCAGGAGGTTCGCGCAGCGCAGGAGGGTGGACTTGCCGGAGCCGGACGCCCCGATGAGCGCCGTCACCGTGTGCGGAGCGACCTCCAGATCGACGTCCCGCAGGACCACCGTGCTGCCGAAGGTCTTCCGGACGGCCTCCATACGCAGCACGGGTGTGGCGGAGTCCGTGGTGGTCGGGCTCATATGGTTCCTCCCTGTGCCTGCCGGCGGTCCATGCGCGCCGTGACCCAGTCCGTGAAGCGGGTCATGGGGATGGTCAGCGCGACGAAGACCAGCCCGGCGACGATGTACGGCGTGTAGTTGAGACTGCGGCCCACGATGATGTCGGCGGCGCGTACGGCGTCTACCGCGCCGCCGATCGAGACGAGCCCGGTGTCCTTCTGCAGCGACACCAGGTCGTTGAGCAGCGGCGGCACCTGACGGCGTACGGCCTGGGGGAGGACCACGTACCGCAGTGCCTGACGGTTGCTCAGCCCGAGCGAGCGCGCCGCGGCCCGCTGGGAGGGGTGGACCGACTCGATGCCGGCGCGGAACACCTCGGCGACGTACGCCGAGTACGTCAGCGTGAGCGCGGTGCCGCCCAGCAGCACCGGATCGACGGTGATGCCCTGGAGCCGCAGTGCCGGCACGCCCAGCACCACGATCATCAGATTGATGATCAGTGGAAGACCACGGAAGAAGTCGGTGTACGCGGCGGCCAGCGCCCGCAAGGGGAAGAAGACCGGGCCGCGCAGGGTGCGGGCGATGGCGATGAGCATGCCGAGGACGAGGACCGCCGCGCCGCACACGAGCAGCAGCCGGACGTTCAGCCACAGCCCTTCGAGGACCTTGGGGAACGCCTCGCGCGCGTACCGCCCGTTGAAGAACGTCTCCTTGGTGCGCGGCCAGCCGGGCGCGTTGACGACGACGAGGTAGAGGACGACGCCGGTCACCAGGGTGGAGAGGGCGGCGACCGCGGTCGCGCGGCGGGCACGGGTGCGCTTGTGGCGCTCCCGCTCGATCCGCCGCCGCGACGGGACGTAGGGATCGCGCGCGGTCCCCTCGGCGGCCTCGGCGTTCTCGGTACTCTCGGCCGGGTCCTTGTCGGGCTCGCCGTCCGACTCCTCCTTCACGAACGTCACTTGAGCACCGGCGCGTCGACGGCCTCGGACAGCCACTGCTTCTCGATGGCGGCGAGGGAGCCGTCCTCACGCAGGGCGTCCACGGCGTCCGTCACGCACGACGTGAGCGCGCTGCCCTTGTCCAGCACGAGCCCGAACTGCTCCGGCGTGCCGCCCCGGTTCTCGAACTGCCCGACGATCCTCGCGTCCGTGACCTCGGCCCCGGTGATGTAGAACGCGGTCGGCAGGTCGACGACGACGGCGTCCACCTGGCCGTTCTTGAGCGCGGACTTGGCCTGGTCGTTCTTCGCGTACGCGGCCGGCGCGCGGTCCGGCTTCACCACGTCGTCGATGTAGGTGAGGCTCGTCGTGCCGACCTGGGCGCCCAGCTTGACGCCCTTGAGGTCGGCGATGCTCTTCGCCTCGGCGGCCTTGGAGCCCTTCAGCGCGATGACGGCCTGGCGTACGTCGTAGTAGCCGGACGAGAAGTCCACGGCCTTCTTGCGTTCGTCGCTGATCGACACCTGGTTGATGTCGAAGTCGAAGGTCTTCTCGCCGGGTGCGAACGCCTTGTTGAAGGGCACGGTCTGCCAGACGACGTCGCCCTTGGCGTAGCCGAGCTGCTTCGCCACGGCGTACGCGACGGCGGACTCGAAGCCCTCACCACTGGCCGGCTCGCCGTCCTTGAACCACGGCTCGTACGCGGGCTCGTCCGTCGCGATCGTCAGCTTCCCCGAGACCTCGGTGCTCAACTCGCCCTTGGCGCACGACGAGGCGGACGGCGCGCCGGCGTCCTTCTCCTCGGACTGCGGGGCACAGCCGACGGCGACGGTGACGGCGAGCAGAGCGACGGTGGTGGCGGACAAGGCTCCGCGCAGGGTGCTTCGGGCAGGATGCATGGCGGGAGAGTGGCAGTGCGTGGGCCCGGCTGTCGAGGTCACGACGGCAACTGTCCGCATAGTGGGAACGGGTGTTGCGGTGCTGTGAACTGGCGTGACGCGCGGGCCCGGCAGCGGTGCCCGCCGGACGTCGGCCACCGCTGCCGGGCGGGGCCGCCGGCCGAGGGTGGGGATCGACGGGCCGGCGACCCGTCCGCGCAGGAGCCGTCATCCTGTGCGGGGCTGCCTCCAGTGGACAGCGCGTACCCCGGCGCGGGGAGCGCGCGCGGGGCACGGGAGTGAGCGCTCGGTTCACACGGGGCGCGCACGGCGCGCATGGCCGACCACCGGCCGGCCTCGCATCAGACACAGGACGGCCCCGGCTCACCCACGGCACGGCACCCGTGAGTTCACCAGCCCCGTGCGCGCCACTCCGGCAGATGCGGCCGCTCCGTGCCCAGCGTCGTGTCGTTGCCGTGTCCCGGGTAGACCCAGGTCTCGTCGGGCAGCGTGCCGAAGATCTTCGTCTCGACATCGTGGATCAGACGGGCGAAGGCCTGCGGATCCTTGCGTGTGTTGCCCACACCGCCCGGGAACAGGCAGTCACCCGTGAAGACATGGGGGTGGCCGTGCGGGTCGTCGTAGACCAGCGCGATCGAGCCGGGCGTGTGCCCCACCAGGTGGCGCGCCGTCAGTTCGACGTGGCCCACCCGGATCGTGTCGCCGTCCCCGACCGGAACGTCCGTCGGTACGGGGATGCCGTCGGCGTCGTCCCGTCCCGCGTACGTACGCGCGCCCGTGGCCGCGACGACCTCCGCGAGAGCCTGCCAGTGGTCGCCGTGCTGATGCGTGGTCACCACGGACGCGATCCCGTCGGCGCCGATCAGCGTGAGCAGCGTCCCGGCGTCGTTGGCCGCGTCGATCAGCAACTGCTCGTCCGTGGCCCGGCAGCGCAGCACATAGGCGTTGTTGTCCATCGGACCGACCGCGACCTTGGAGATCATCAGGTCCCGCAGCTCGTGCACATCCGCCGGGCCGCCGACCGTCACCGCTCCGCTGTACGTCATGCGGCTCAGCCTATAGCGGGGGCAGCGCGGGAAGAGGCCCGCCCTCGACGACCAGAGCGGCCCCGTCCCGGCGACCGGCGAGCCAGCCGAGCAGGGCGGGCGCGGGACCGGTCACGGTGACCTCGGGGCCGCCCTCGGAGGCGCGTCCCGTGCTCCACGCGCGCGTACCGTCCGTGACACGGGTGTACGGGACCTCGGGGCGCCCGGCGAAGCGGTCCGCGAGGAAGCCGATGTGCCGCTCCGTGAACTCCTCGGGCACGTCCTCCAGCTCGTACCCGGTGCCCAGGTCCACGTGGTGCAGCTCGACCTCGATCCACCGCCGGAACGGCACCCGGGACGCCGCGTCGGTGACCCCGTTGCGCAGTGCCACGGTGCGGGACCAGTCGGCGGGCGCGGCCCCGGCCTCCTGGAAGCGGGCCGAGCTGTCGCGCAGGTCGGTGAGCTGGGCGGCCAGGGGCCTGGGGGCGTCCCGCTCGATCTCGGCGTCCCGGGCGTCCCCGGAGGCGTACATCGGCCGGCCCGCCAGGACGTTCACGAGGGCGTCCGCGTTGCGGGAGAGGTGGGCCAGGACATGGCCGCGGCTCCAGCCGGGCAGCCGTGACGGTTCGGTCACAGAGGCGTTGTCCAGTTCGGCGGCTGCGCTGAGCACCCGCTCGGTCGCGTCACGTACAGACGCCAGGTCGCGCGCATGATCGTTCATGGGTCCGACGATAGCTTCGCCACACGTTCGGGTGAAGGTGTCGGCCGAGCTCCGCTAATCGAATACGCGTGCTATATGGTCGGGGGCGGCGCCGGGCATTCTTGGAAGCCCGGGATTGTTCTCATCGAGGCGAACCGACCCGGCGTTGTCAGTGGCTCCCCCTAGTCTGAGAAGGACGTGGGGCCTCGCCCCTGTCACTTCTCTCAAAGAAAGGTGCGGACCGGCGTGGCCGACCGTCTCATCGTCCGTGGAGCGCGCGAGCACAACCTGAAGAATGTCTCGCTCGACCTCCCGCGCGACTCGCTCATCGTCTTCACGGGCCTGTCGGGGTCGGGCAAGTCCTCGCTGGCCTTCGACACGATCTTCGCCGAGGGACAGCGGCGCTACGTGGAGTCGCTCTCGTCGTACGCCCGGCAGTTCCTCGGTCAGATGGACAAGCCGGACGTCGACTTCATCGAGGGCCTCTCCCCGGCCGTCTCCATCGACCAGAAGTCGACCTCGCGCAACCCGCGCTCGACGGTCGGCACCATCACCGAGGTCTACGACTACCTGCGGCTGCTCTTCGCGCGCATCGGCAAGCCGCACTGCCCCGAGTGCGGCCGCCCCATCTCGCGCCAGTCGCCGCAGGCCATCGTGGACAAGGTCCTGGAGCTTCCGCAGGGCAGCCGCTTCCAGGTGCTCTCGCCGCTGGTGCGTGAGCGCAAGGGAGAGTTCGTCGACCTCTTCGCCGACCTCCAGACCAAGGGGTACAGCAGGGCCCGGGTCGACGGCGAGACGATCCAGCTCACCGAGCCGCCCACGCTGAAGAAGCAGGAGAAGCACACCATCGAGGTGGTCGTCGACCGCCTCACGGTCAAGGACGGCGCCAAGCGCCGGCTGACCGACTCCGTGGAGACCGCGCTCGGCCTCTCCGGAGGCATGGTCGTGCTGGACTTCGTCGACCTGCCGGCCGACGACCCCGAGCGCGAGCGGATGTACTCGGAGCACCTGTACTGCTCGTACGACGACCTGTCCTTCGAGGAGATGGAGCCCCGCTCCTTCTCCTTCAACTCGCCCTTCGGCGCCTGCCCGGAGTGCTCGGGCATCGGCACGCGCATGGAGGTCGACGCCGAGCTGATCGTCCCGGACGAGGACAAGTCGCTCGACGAGGGCGCCATCCATCCCTGGTCGCACGGGCACACCAAGGACTACTTCGCGCGCCTGATCGGAGCCCTCGCGGACGCGTTGGGATTCCGGACCGACATCCCCTTCGCCGGTCTCCCGCAGCGCGCCAAGAAGGCCCTCCTGTACGGGCACAAGACGCAGATCGAGGTCCGCTACCGGAACAGGTACGGCCGAGAGCGCGTCTACACCACGCCCTTCGAAGGCGCCATCCCCTTCGTGAAGCGCCGGCACGGCGAGGCCGAGAGCGATTCGAGCCGTGAGCGCTTCGAGGGCTACATGCGCGAGGTGCCCTGCCCCACCTGTGCGGGCACGCGCCTCAAGCCCGTCGTCCTCGCGGTCACGGTCATGGAGAAGTCCATCGCCGAGGTCTCCGCCATGTCCATCAGCGACTGCGCGGAGTTCCTGGGCGAGCTGAAGCTCGACGCCCGTGACAAGCAGATCGCCGAGCGGGTCCTGAAAGAGGTCAACGAACGGCTGCGGTTCCTGGTCGACGTCGGTCTCGACTACCTGTCGCTCAACCGCGCGGCGGGCACCCTCTCCGGCGGCGAGGCCCAGCGCATCCGGCTGGCCACCCAGATCGGCTCCGGCCTCGTGGGCGTCCTGTACGTCCTCGACGAGCCCTCCATCGGACTGCACCAGCGGGACAACCACCGCCTGATCGAGACCCTGGTCCGGCTGCGCGACATGGGCAACACGCTCATCGTCGTCGAGCACGACGAGGACACCATCAAGGTCGCCGACTGGATCGTCGACATCGGTCCCGGCGCGGGCGAGCACGGCGGCCACGTCGTGCACAGCGGCTCCCTGAAGGAGCTCCTCGCCAACGAGGAGTCGCAGACAGGGCAGTACCTGTCCGGCAAGAAGGCCATCCCGCTGCCCGACGTCCGGCGCCCGCGCGATCCCTCCCGACAGCTCACGGTGCACGGCGCCCGGGAGAACAACCTCCAGGACATCGACGTGTCCTTCCCGCTGGGCGTCCTGACGGCCGTCACGGGCGTCTCGGGATCCGGCAAGTCGACGCTGGTCAACGACATCCTGTACACGCACCTGGCCCGCGAGCTGAACGGCGCACGGAGCGTCCCCGGCCGCCACACGCGCGTGGACGGCGACGACCTCGTCGACAAGGTCGTGCACGTCGACCAGTCGCCCATCGGCCGCACACCCCGGTCGAACCCGGCGACGTACACCGGCGTCTTCGACCATGTCCGCAAGCTGTTCGCCGAGACCACCGAGGCGAAGGTCCGCGGCTACATGCCGGGACGCTTCTCCTTCAACGTCAAGGGCGGCCGCTGCGAGAACTGCTCAGGCGACGGCACGATCAAGATCGAGATGAACTTCCTCCCGGACGTCTACGTCCCGTGCGAGGTCTGCCACGGTGCCCGCTACAACCGGGAGACCCTGGACGTCCACTACAAGGGCAAGTCCATCGCCGACATCCTGAACATGCCGATCGAGGAAGGCATGCACTTCTTCGAGGCGGTCCCGGCGATCTCCCGCCACCTCAAGACACTGAACGACGTCGGCCTCGGCTACGTCCGGCTCGGCCAGTCCGCGACGACCCTGTCCGGCGGTGAGGCCCAGCGCGTGAAGCTCGCCAGCGAGCTCCAGAAGCGGTCCACCGGACGCACGGTGTACGTCCTCGACGAGCCGACCACCGGTCTGCACTTCGAGGACATCAGCAAGCTGCTCGTCGTCCTGTCCGGGCTGGTCGAAAAGGGCAACACGGTCATCGTCATCGAGCACAACCTCGATGTCATCAAGACCGCGGACTGGGTCGTCGACATGGGTCCCGAGGGCGGCGGCGGCGGTGGCCTCGTGGTCGCCGAGGGCACGCCCGAGGAGGTCGCCGGGGTACCGGCCAGTCACACGGGCAAGTTCCTGCGGGAGGTCCTGGGCGCCGAGCGCGTCAGCGACGCCCCGCAGGCGAAGCCCGCACGCAAGGCCACCGCCAAGAAGGCGGTGGCGGCCAAGTCGCCGACGAGGAAGACCACGACGGCCAAGACCGCGACGGCCAAGGGTGCCGGCGGCACGGCCACGAAGAAGGCGGCTCCGGCCAAGAAGACGACACGGGCCCGCAAGGCCTGAGACCTGACGTCGAGTCGCGGATATCGGAGAGCTGATAGCGGAGCGCGCCTCGCTCCCCGAGATCCGAGCCGGGTCCGACACGCTGTGCCCCCACGGGACCCCATGGGGGCACAGCGCGCTTTCCTAGAAGGCGTCCAGCTCGTGCGCGTACGGCGGTTCCGCGCCCGCCCGGGAGCAGGTGATCGCGGCGGCCCGCGCGGCGAACCGCAGCAGGTCGCCCCAGCCGTCGGCCCCCAGGTCCGCCGCGAAGGCACCGGACAGCGCGTCGCGGGAGGCGAGGCCGTGCAGCAGCGCCGCGTTCACCGTGTCGCCCGCGCCGATCGTGTCCACCACGTCGACCGGTTCACCCGGCACGGAGTACTCACCGCCGTCCCGGGTGAAGGCGGTCAGTCCGGCGCCGCCCCGCGTGATCACGACGGCCGAGGGGCCCGAGGCCAGCCACTCGTGCGGAGTGCCGCCCAGCCACCGGGCGTCCTCCTCGGACAGCTTGAGCAGCGACACCGACGGCAACCAGCTCTTGAACCGTGCCCGGTAGGCGTCCGGGTCGGGGATGAGCCCCGCGCGGATGTTCGGATCGAGCGTGGTGAACACGCCCTGCGCGGAAGCGCTCCGCATCAGTTCCTCGTACGCGCTCGCGCCGGGCTCCAGGACCAGCGAACAGGTGCCGAAGGACACCGCCCGCGTGCCGTCCGGGAGGTGGGCGGGAGCCGAGAACAGCCGGTCGGCGGTGCCCTCGACGTAGAAGGAGTAACCGGCCGAGCCGTCCGAGGCGATGGACGCGACCGCGAGCGTCGTGGGCTCGGCGCCCCGCTGCACGGACGACACGTCGACGCCCGCCTCGCGCAGCCCGTCGACCAGGGCCGCACCGAAGGCGTCGGCCGAGACCCGCGAGCAGAAGGCGGTGGGGGAGCCGAGCCGGCCCAGCGCGACAGCCGTGTTGTAGGGGCCGCCGCCGCGGCGCGGGGCGAGCACGGCGAGCGCGCCCGATCCGTCCGGCACCAGATCTATCAGGGCCTCACCTGCGACGACGATCACGAGTCGGTTCCTTTCCCGGGGCAGCCGCACGACGTGCGGTGGACGAAGGCGGAGGGCAGCCGGACGGTACGGGCCGCACGGCCGGGGGAGTCCAGCCGTTCCAGCAGCAGCCGCACGGCCTGGGTCCCGATCTCCTTGCTGGGCTGGGAGATCGCGGTGAGCCGGGGCGAGAAGAGATCCGCCCAGGAGAAGTCGTCGAAGCAGCACAGGGCCAGATCGGCGGGCACGGAGAGCCCGCGCGCACGGACGGCCCGCAGCGCGCCGATGGTCATCGCGTTGTTGGCGGTGACGAGCGCCGTCGGCGGTGCCGGGAGGGACAGCAGGGCGTCGGTCGCCCGCTCGGCGCCCGCCGCCTCGGAGTTGCCGGGGATCACGAGCCGCTCGTCGTACGCGAGCCCCGCGTACGCCAGGCCGAGCCGGTAGCCGGAGATCCGCTCGCTCGTCGTGCTGAGGCCGGGCAGGCCCGCGACCAGGCCGATTCTCCTGTGGCCCCGTTCGGCGAGGTGGGTGACCAGGTGCTTGACGGGCTCGGCGTTCTCCGCGCACACCTGGTCGTACGCGAAACCGGGCGCCGGGGCCTCGTCGACCAGCCGGTCCAGGAACACCGTCGGTACGCCGTGCCGCCCGAGGTAGCCGATCAGCTCCCGCGGCTGGGCGGAGGGCGCGACGATCATGCCGTCGACGCGCCGCTCGTGCAGCAGCCGGACCACCTTCTGCTCATGCGCCGGGTCGTCGTGCGGATCGGCGATCAACAGGCTGTACCCGTGCTCCAGGGCGCCCGCCTCCACGCCCTGGAGGATCTCGGTGAAGTAGGGGTTGCTGATCGCCGACACCGCGAGCCCGATGGACCGCGTACGGGCGGTGACCAGCGATCTGGCCAGGCCGTTCGGGGTGTAGCCGAGTGTGTCGATGGCGTCGAGCACGCTCTGGCGGGTGTGGGGGAGCACCGGGCGCGTGTCGTTGAGGACGTGCGAGACCGTCGCGACGGAGACGCCCGCGTGCCGGGCCACGTCGGCCATCGTCGCCATGCTGTCCTCCCCGGAACGGAATGCCCGCCCGCGAAAGTACCCCATCCGGCCGGAGACGTAAACGCTTACGCAAGCGTTTACGTCCTCGCGGCAGAGAGGCCCAGCCCCCTCATTCCCTTCACTCCCACTCCCACCCGATCCCCACGAGCCCCGAGCGCACCCGCTGCTCCACCATGTGGACCGACCGGTGGCGGTCGCTCAGCGTCAGTTCCTGGCGGCCGCTGCGGGGCGCCGCCGCCGAGTGCTGGCTGAACCGGTGGCAGCGCACGGGCAGCGCCCCCTCGGCGAACCGCACCTCCAGGGCGTACTGCCCGCCGGAGGAGCCGAACCCGCGGACGTACTCGCTGGACGCGTCGGCGGTGCCGTCCTCGACGCCGTAGCGGAACAGGAAGGTGTCGCCCGCCCGCAGCCGGGTGTCGAAGAGCAGCTCGGCCACGAGCACACCGGTCTCCTCGTGCCGGAGCACGCGTCCCGTGCGGCAGTTCTCCAGGGCGTGCACGGCCACGCGTTCCGGAGCGCAGCCGGGGTCGCCGTGGTGGACGGCCACATAGCGGTCGACGCCGTCCTGGTGGGCGCGCACGATGTGCTGGGAGTCGCGCCCCAGCAGCTCGCGGCGGGCGCCGATCCGTACCCGTTCGTGGAGGCCGAGGGCGAGTACGCCGCCGTCGAGCGGTGAGTCCAGCTCCGCCAGCAGCTTCTCCAGGGCTCCGGAGGCCTCGACCAGGGAGCGGTAGGAGCGGGCCGCGGGGCGCTCCGCGGCGGTGCACTCGTCCGCTGTCGTGAGCAGCCTGATCAGCGACTCGTCCGGCAGCTGGAGTATCTCCTCCAGGGCACGCACGGCCCGCAGCGACTCGGCGCGCTGCGGACGCCGGGCGCCCTGCTGCCAGTAACTCAGACTGGTCACGCCGACCTTGACCCCGTAGCGCGTCAGGTGGTGCTGCACGCGCTGCAGCGGCAGTCCGCGGGCGGTGATCGCGGCCCGCAGCGCGACATGGAAGGGGCCGCCCCGCAGAGCCGTCTCCAGTTCCGCCGTGGCGACGTCCGCGTGCTGTGTGCCGTGCCGCATACAGGGCCCTTTCTGTGAATGCTCACAACGGCTGGTCGGGCCGTTCGCACTGTTCCTGGGGGCCGTACGGTCGGCGAACGGGGGATGTTCACCGGCGTATGCCGTGGTGACCGGCCCAAGTAATCCCGCATTGAAGCCTGTTGACCAGGCGCGGACAACACCTCATGCGCAACTTCGCTGTCCGGAGGTTGTGCCACGTCCTCTGCCGGGAGGTGTCGTGGAGGTCGTCATGAGGCCGCCGCGGTGCTGTCACGCGGGCGGGTCCGACGGGTGATGCAGGCGGGGCGGGCGGCGAGAGCTTCCGGGCGGACGGCGGAGCTCCCGGGGCGGCGGGCGGCCCGGAGCGCAGGAGGTGAGGCGCGCTCCGGGAAGAGCCCTGGACGGCCCGCCCCGATGGCGCCCCGGCGACGTCTCGGCGACGTCCCGCACCCCGGGCCGCCGCACGGGCCGCCTGTATGGGCCGCAGGACGGCACGGGGTCACGGGGCCTACGGGATCAGGCGGCGGGGGTGTCCCCGTCGTGCTGGGCCGACCGCAGGCGCTTGGCGCGCACGATGTCGGGGTCGCGGGGGTCGAGGCCGGCCAGCAGGCCGTCGCCGTGACTCTCCTCGTCCTGGTACCGGCGGGCCCGGACCGACCGGCGTGTCTTCTCGATCCGTGTCTGGCGCATCATCCGCAGCCCTTCGGTCATCGACCCGACGCCCTTGTCCGGGGCGGCAGGTCCACCTGCATCCGCACTGGTACGAGCCTTGCCCCGAACTGTCTTCGTGTCGTCACGGCCAGCCCCCGAAAAGGGTTCCGGTCCACCACAATTGCCCACCTGGTGGCAGCCGTAACCGTCCGCGTACGGTCGGCTGTCGGTCGTGGCCCGGGAGGACGTGCCCCGGCAGGTCCGGAGCACCCCCGGAAATCCCGCGCTGTCACACCCCGCCAGTAGGGTGTGAGACATGGCCGACCCCTCCAGCTACCGCCCCAAGCCGGGACAGATCCCCGACTCGCCGGGGGTCTACAGATTCCGCGACGAGCACCGCCGGGTGATCTACGTCGGGAAGGCGAAGAGCCTGCGCCAGCGTCTGGCCAGCTACTTCCAGGACCTCTCCGGCCTCCACCCGCGTACGCGCACGATGGTCACCACGGCCGCGTCCGTGGAGTGGACCGTGGTGTCCACGGAGGTCGAGGCGCTCCAGCTGGAGTACTCCTGGATCAAGGAGTACGACCCCCGGTTCAACGTCAAGTACCGCGACGACAAGAGCTACCCGTACCTCGCGGTCACGATGAACGAGCAGTTCCCGCGCGTGCAGGTGATGCGCGGCCAGAAGAAGAAGGGTGTGCGCTACTTCGGTCCGTACGGGCACGCGTGGGCGATCCGCGACACCGTGGACCTCCTCCTGCGCGTCTTCCCGGTGCGGACGTGCTCCGCGGGCGTGTTCAGGAACGCCGAGCGGACGGGCCGGCCCTGTCTGCTCGGCTACATCGGCAAGTGCTCCGCGCCCTGCGTCGGGCGGGTCTCGCCCGAGGAGCACCGTGAACTCGCCGAGGAGTTCAGCGATTTCATGACCGGCCGCACGGGCACGTACATCCGTCGTCTGGAGCGGCAGATGACGGACGCGGCGGACGACATGGAGTACGAGCGCGCCGCCCGGCTCCGCGACGACATCGGCGCCCTCAAGAAGGCCATGGAGAAGAGCGCCGTCGTGCTCGCCGACGCGACGGACGCCGATCTGATCGCGCTCGCCGAGGACGAGCTGGAAGCCGCCGTGCAGATCTTCCACGTACGCGGCGGCCGGGTGCGCGGTCAGCGCGGCTGGGTCACGGACAAGGTCGAGGCGGTCACCACGGCGGGTCTGGTCGAGCACGCGCTCCAGCAGCTGTACGGAGAGGAGACCGGCGACTCCGTACCGAAGGAGGTGCTCGTCCCCGCGCTGCCCGACCCCGTGGAGCCCGTCCAGGAATGGCTCACCGAGCGCCGCGGGTCGAACGTGTCGCTGCGGATCCCGCAGCGCGGCGACAAGAAGGCCCTCATGGAGACGGTCCAGCGCAACGCGCTGCAGGCGCTCGGCCTCCACAAGACCAAGCGTGCCTCCGACCTGACGACCCGCTCCCGCGCGCTGGAGGAGATCGCCGAGGCCCTGGACCTGGACAGCGCGCCCCTGCGGGTCGAGTGCTACGACATCTCGCATCTCCAGGGTGACGACGTCGTGGCGTCGATGGTCGTCTTCGAGGACGGGCTGGCGCGCAAGAGCGAGTACCGGCGCTTCCAGATCAAGGGCTTCGAGGGCCAGGACGACGTCCGGTCCATGCACGAGGTGATCACCCGCCGCTTCAAGCGGTACCTGGGTGAGAAGGAGAAGACCGGTGAGTGGGCCGACGGCGAGAGCGATTCCGCCGCCGAACCCGCCGTCGACCCCACCGCTGGTCCCGCTGCCGGCCCCACCGCCGGTCTCGTCGAGGAGGACGGGCGGCCCAAGCGTTTCGCCTACCCGCCGCAGCTGGTCGTCGTCGACGGCGGGCAGCCGCAGGTGGCGGCCGCCCAGCGGGCCCTGGACGAGCTGGGCATCGACGACATCGCCGTCTGCGGCCTCGCCAAGCGCCTCGAAGAGGTCTGGCTGCCCGGCGACGACGACCCGGTGGTGCTGCCACGTACCAGTGAAGGGCTCTATCTTCTTCAGCGTGTGCGCGACGAGGCGCACCGCTTCGCGATCACCTACCAGCGCACGAAGCGGGCCCGGCGTTTCCGGGCGAGCCCGCTCGACGACGTGCCGGGCCTCGGTGAGACGCGAAAGCAGGCATTGATCAAGCATTTCGGTTCGGTGAAAAAGCTGCGATCCGCGACAATCGACCAGATCTGCGAGGTTCCCGGCATAGGCCGCAAGACGGCTGAGGCGATCGCCGTGGCCTTCGCGAAGGCGGCCCCGGTGGCTCCCGCCGTGAACACCGCCACCGGAGAGATCATGGAAGACGAGGACCACGTGGCGGACGAGGGCCACGTGGCGGACGCGGCACCCGGATCGGCGGCGGCTGCCGCAGGGGAGCCCGTGTCCGCGGGCGCCTCGGACGAGCGACGGGGGCAGGAGAGATGACCGAGCACGAGAAGGAAGAACCGGCGGAACGTCGTACGACGGACACCGGTCGTACGACGGACACCGAAGGGCCGCACGCGGCCACGGCCGGGGGACCGCGCACAGCCGGGCCCGAGGCCTCGCACAAGGCAGCACAGAAAGACGGAGCGGAAGTGAACACGGGCACGATCATCGAGACGGCCGGCGTCCCCGAGGTGACCATTCCGGAGCTGGTGATCATCTCCGGGATGTCGGGAGCCGGCCGGTCCACCGCGGCCAAGTGTCTGGAGGACCTCGGCTGGTTCGTCGTCGACAACCTGCCGCCCGCGCTGATCCCCACCATGGTGGAGCTCGGCGCCCGCTCGCAGGGGAACGTGGCGAGGATCGCGGTCGTCGTCGACGTCCGGGGCCGCCGCTTCTTCGACAATCTGCGCGAATCCCTCGCCGATCTGGAGACCAAGCACGTCACGCGCCGGATCGTCTTCCTGGAGTCGTCCGAGGACGCCCTGGTGCGCCGCTTCGAGTCGGTGCGCAGGCCGCACCCCCTCCAGGGCGACGGCCGCATCGTCGACGGCATCGCCGCAGAGCGCGAGCTGCTGCGGGAGCTGCGCGGCGACGCCGACCTGGTGATCGACACCTCCAGCCTGAACGTGCACGAACTGCGCGCCAAGATGGACGCCCAGTTCGCCGGGGAGGAGGAGCCCGAGCTGCGGGCCACCGTGATGTCCTTCGGCTTCAAGTACGGCCTGCCGGTCGACGCCGACCTGGTCGCGGACATGCGGTTCCTGCCCAACCCGCACTGGGTCCCGGAGCTGCGCCAGTACACCGGCCTCAACGAGGAGGTGGCCGCGTACGTCTTCAACCAGCCCGGCGCCAAGGAGTTCCTGGACCGGTACGCCGAACTGCTGCACCTCATCCGCACCGGCTATCGCCGTGAGGGCAAGCGCTATGTGACCGTCGCGGTCGGCTGTACCGGCGGCAAGCACCGCTCCGTCGCCATGTCGGAGAAGCTCGCCGCCCGTCTGGTGGCCGAGGGTGTGGAGACGGTCGTCGTCCACCGGGACATGGGTCGCGAATGACGGAACGTTCTCTGCGGCTGAGCCGGCTGCGGCGGGTCGGCGTCGAGGGCCGCGGCGGCAAGCCCGCCGAGGCCCGCGGCGCCAGGCCACGCCGCCGCGGTGCCCAGCCCAAGGTCGTCGCGCTGGGCGGGGGCATGGGCCTGTCCGCCTCCCTCACCGCCCTGCGCCGCATCACCGGCGACCTCACCGCGGTCGTCACGGTCGCCGACGACGGCGGCTCCAGCGGCCGTCTGCGCGACGAGCTGGGCGTACTGCCGCCCGGTGACCTGCGCAAGGCGCTGGCCGCGCTGTGCGGTGACGACGACTGGGGCCAGACCTGGGCCCGTGTCATCCAGCACCGCTTCCAGTCGCAGGGCGAACTGCACGAGCACGCGGTCGGCAATCTGCTGATCGTCGCCCTGTGGGAACAGCTCGGCGACCATGTGCAGGCCCTCGACCTGGTCGGCAGGCTGCTGGGCGCACACGGCCGGGTGCTGCCGATGTCCGCCGTGCCCCTGGAGCTCCAGGCGCTGGTCAAGGGCCACGACCCCGAGCGGCCCGAGGACGTGGACACCGTCCGGGGCCAGGCGAACGTGGCGCTCACCCCCGGCGAGGTGCAGTCCGTGCACCTCATGCCGCAGGACCCGCCGGCCGTGCCCGAGGCCGTCGCCGCGGTCCTCGACGCGGACTGGGTGGTCCTCGGGCCCGGTTCCTGGTTCTCCTCGGTGATCCCGCACCTGCTGGTGCCCGAGCTGCTCGACGCCCTCACCGAGACGAAGGCGCGCCGGATCCTCCCGCTGAACCTCGCTCCGCAGCCCGGAGAAACAGAAGGCTTCTCCCCGCAGCGTCATTTGGAGGTTTTGGGACGACACGCCCCTAAACTCGCATTGGACGTGGTGTTGGCCGACGAGGCCGCCGTGCCCGACCGCGAATCACTTTCCGATGCCGCCAAACGGTTCGGTGCCGCGGTCGAGCTGGCGCCCGTGGCCAGGACCGACGGCACTCCGAGGCACGACCCGGAGCTGTTGGCCGCCGCGTACGACCGTATTTTTCGGATGCATGGAAGGATCGGCCCATGGCGATGACGGCAGCGGTGAAGGACGAGATCTCCCGGCTTCCCGTCACCCGGACCTGCTGCAGAAAGGCGGAGGTTTCCGCCGTGCTGCGGTTCGCGGGCGGCCTTCACCTGGTGAGTGGCCGGATCGTGATCGAGGCGGAACTGGACACCGCGATGGCGGCACGACGGCTGAAGCGGGACATCCTGGAGATTTTCGGCCACAGTTCCGAACTGATCGTGATGGCGCCCGGCGGTCTTCGCCGCGGCTCCCGTTACGTCGTCCGGGTGGTCGCCGGGGGTGACCAGCTGGCCCGCCAGACCGGCCTCGTGGACGGCCGGGGCCGCCCGATCCGGGGGCTGCCGCCACAGGTGGTCTCGGGGGCCACCTGTGACGCCGAGGCGGCCTGGCGCGGGGCCTTCCTGTCCCACGGCTCGCTCACCGAGCCCGGCCGGTCCTCCTCGCTGGAGGTGACCTGCCCGGGTCCGGAGGCCGCGCTCGCGCTGGTCGGCGCCGCGCGGCGGCTGTCGATCGGCGCGAAGGCGCGTGAGGTGCGCGGGGTGGACCGGGTCGTCGTGCGCGACGGGGACGCCATCGGTGCGCTGCTGACCCGCCTCGGCGCGCACGAGTCCGTGCTGGCCTGGGAGGAGCGGCGGATGCGCCGTGAGGTCCGGGCCACCGCGAACCGCCTCGCCAACTTCGACGACGCCAATCTGCGCCGGTCGGCGCGGGCCGCGGTGGCCGCGGGGGCGCGGGTGCAGCGGGCGCTGGAGATCCTCGCGGACGAGGTCCCCGAGCACCTGGCGGCGGCCGGCCGCCTGCGTATGGAGCACAAGCAGGCCTCCTTGGAGGAGCTGGGTGCGCTGGCCGAGCCGCCGCTGACCAAGGACGCGGTGGCGGGGCGTATCCGCCGGCTGCTCGCGATGGCCGACAAGCGGGCGCAGGACCTCGGGATTCCGGGCACGGAGTCGACTCTGAGCGAGGAGATGGCGGACAACCTGGTGGGCTGAGGGCTCCGCCGGTTGGGCAGGTGGCGCGGAGGGCTCCGCCGGTTGGGCAGGGGGCGCGTGTGTGGTCGGCTGCGGGTTGTCTTGGGCTGGGTGCGCAGTTCCCCGCGCCCCTTGGTGGGTTTGGCTCAGGGCTGTCGGTTCGGGGGTGGCCGGGAGTTGTGCGGTGGTCGGCTGCGGGTCGTCTTGGGCTGGGTGCGCAGTTCCCCGCGCCCCTCGGTGGGTTTGGCTCAGGCTTGTTGGGCTGAGCGCGCAGTTTCCCGCGCTCCTGAGTAGCCCGGGGTGCGGGGAGCTGCGTGAGGAAGTCCCGCTCGCAGTCAACGCGCCCCCGTGCAGGTCCATTTGGGGGAATCCGTGTGGTGTTTTGCTGGCTTTGCGGTGCTCTTGACTTGACCATGAAGTGTCATGAGCCTGGCATCTGTTCGCCGCTGTGGCGAACCACCGCAAGGGGGGCTCATGAGACGAAGAGCGAGATCGATCCTCGCTGCCGGCGCACTCCTGCTCGGCGGAGTGGCCGTCGCGCCCATGGCACAGGCGGAACCGGGCGCCGCGGCCGATCCGGGCGCGGACGAGGTCAAGGTGTTCCGCGCGGACGTCACCGAGGAGCAGGTACCCCTGCTCCTCGCGGCCGGCCAGGACGGTCACGAGCTGGGCGAACGGGTACCGCGGAAGGGCACCGCCACGGTCGAGGTCTACCTCACCGACAAACAGGCCGAGCAGCTGGAGGACAAGGGCGTCGATCTCGCCGAGCACAAGCTGTCGGCCGCGGCACGCGCGCGCGTGGCGGCCGCCGGGGACGGCGTCTACCGGCCCTACAGCGGCACGGGCAACCTCCAGGAGGAGATCGTCAGGACGGGGCAGCAGCACCCGTCCCTGACGAAGGTCGTCTCCATCGGCAAGACCCTCCAGGGGCAGGACATCCTGGCCGTCAAGCTCACCAAGGGCGCCAAGAAGACCAAGGACGGCGCCAAGCCCTCCGTGCTGTACATGTCCAACCAGCACGCCCGGGAGTGGATCACGCCCGAGATGACCCGGCGCCTGATGCACCACTACCTGGACAACTACGGCAAGGACCAGCGGATCACCAAGCTCGTGGACTCCACCGAGCTGTGGTTCGTGCTGTCCGCCAACCCGGACGGCTACGACTGGACGTTCAAGCCCGAGGGCGACCGCCAGTGGCGCAAGAACCTGCGCGACGTCAACGGCGACGGGGCCCTGACGGTCGGCGACGGCATCGACCTCAACCGCAACTTCGCCTACAAGTGGGGCTACGACGACGAGGGCTCGTCCCCGTACCCGACCAGCCAGACCTACCGCGGCGCGAGCCCCGGCTCCGAGCCCGAGACCAAGGCGCTCGACGCCTTCGAGAAGCGCGTCGGCTTCGAGTACGGCATCAACTACCACTCCGCCGCCGAACTGCTCCTCTACGGGGTCGGCTGGCAGGTGGCGACCCCGAGCCCCGACGACGTGCTCTACAAGTCGCTCGCCGGAACGCCCGAGAACTCGGCGATCCCCGGCTACCGCCCGCAGGTCTCCTCCGAGCTCTACACGACCAACGGCGAGGCGGACGGACACGCGTCCAACGTCAACGGCACGGCGATGTTCACCCCCGAGATGTCCACCTGCCAGACCGCGTCGGACCTCGACCCGAACGACGCCTGGAACGCCGCGGACTGCGCGTCGGTCTTCACCTTCCCGGACGACGAGAAGCTGATCCAGCAGGAGTTCGAGAAGAACATCCCGTTCGCGCTCTCCGTCGCCGAGTCGGCGGCCAGGCCGGACCAGCCCAGGTCCTCGGTCGGCGTCGACGCCCCCGACTTCACCCCGGCCACCTTCACGACGTCGTACTCCCGCGGCGCCGACCAGGAGATCTCCGTGGTCGCCCGTGAGTCCGTACGCGACAAGGAGCTCAGGTACCGCGTCAACAAGGGACGTACGCACGACCAGGCGCTGAAGCACTGGAAGGGCGGCGAGACCTACGGCGGCGAGGACAACCTCTACTTCGACGAGTACCGCGCGTCGGTCGAGGACGGCGAGCCGGGCGACAAGGTCGAGGTCTGGTTCACCGGCGAGACCCGCGGCGGGAAGCCCACCTCCAGCGAGCACTTCACCTACACGGTCGCCGAGCGGCCGCGCGCCGACACGCTCGTCGTCGCGGAGGAGGGGGCGACGGCGACGCAGGCCCAGACCTACGTCGACGCCCTGAAGGCCAACGGCCGCAAGCCCCTCGTCTGGGACGTCACCGCCCAGGGCGCGCCCGACGCGCTCGGCGTCCTCGGCCACTTCGGGACGGTCGTCCACTACACCGGCGCCGACCGCCCCGGATACACCACCCAGCTGCAGCTGCGCTCGTATCTCAACGAGGGCGGCAAACTGATCGAGGCGGGCGAGCAGGCCGGCGGGCAGGTCGCGCTGCCGGGCGCCCTGACGAACGACTTCAGCCAGTACTACCTCGGCGCCTACTCCCGTACGACGACTCCGGGCGTCACGGCCTTCACCGGCTCGGGCAAGCTCGCGGGCGCCGCGGGACCGCTCGGCGACACGCCCGGCAATCCGCTGAACGCGGCGGGCGCCTACAGCGTCACCTCGGACACCCTGCCCGTCGAGACGTACCCGCAGTTCGCGAGTGCCGGCGCGGGTGCCTATCCGGGCACCGCCAACCCGTACGGCCCCTACGAGGGCGCGTCCATGGCGGCCGTCACGCACTCCGACTTCGCCTGGAACCGCCTCACCCGCACCATCGACCTCACCGGGGTGAGCGCGGCCGACGCGCCCGCCCTGCGTACGCAGCTCCTGTGGGACACCGAGGAGGGCTACGACCACGCGGTCCTGGAGGCGCACACCGCCGGGGCCGACGACTGGACCACGCTCCCCGACAAGGGCGGCGCCACCGGCACCGCGGTGCCCACCGAGTGCGAGGCCGGGTTCTTCATCCAGGGACAGCCCGCCCTCACCCGCTATCTGACCCGGAACGACAGCGGCTGCGTGCCGACCGGCACGAGCGGCTCCTGGAACAGCTTCACCGGGGCCTCCGACGGCTGGCAGCAGGTCGAGTTCGACCTGTCCGCGTACGCCGGGAAGACCGTGGAGGTGTCGCTGAGCTACATCACCGACCCCGGTACCGGCGGACACGGTGTCCTCGCCGACAACGCCTCCGTCGTGATCGGCGGCACGGCCGTCGAGACGGAGGGCTTCGAGACGTCGCTGGGCGCCTGGAGCGTCCCGGGGCCGCCCGCGGGCAGCCCCGCCGTCGTCCAGGACTGGGGCCTGTCGGGCGAGCTCTTCAAGACGTACGGAGCGGTCACCACGCGTGACACCGTGCTCCTCGGCTTCGGCCTGGAGCACGTCACCGCGGCGGCCGACCGCACGGCCCTGCTGGGCAAGGCGCTGGCGGCCCTGCGCGGCTGACGCGGCCGAACGGGTGAGCCGGCCCGGGGCGGTCCGTACCCCTACTGGCGGGTACGGGCCGCCCTGCCGTGTATGGGGCGTCTCGATGTCACCCCGGGGGCCTCAGGGAGGTAGGGTCGTAGGCGGTCGGGGACATCCCATACAACTCGCCGGCGTCCAACAGCCGGCGTACCTAACGAGGAGATCGGTTCGTGACGATCCGCGTAGGCATCAACGGCTTTGGCCGCATCGGTCGTAACTACTTCCGCGCGCTGCTGGAGCAGGGTGCTGACATCGAGATCGTGGCTGTCAACGACCTGGGTGACACCGCGACCACCGCTCATCTGCTCAAATACGACACCATTCTGGGCCGGCTCAAGGCCGAGGTGTCCCACACCGCCGACACGATCACCGTCGACGGGCACACCATCAAGGTGCTCTCGGAGCGCAACCCCGCCGACATCCCGTGGGGCGACCTCGGCGTCGACATCGTCATCGAGTCGACCGGCATCTTCACCAAGAAGGCCGACGCCGAGAAGCACATCGCGGGCGGCGCCAAGAAGGTCCTCATCTCGGCTCCGGCCAAGGACGAGGACATCACCATCGTGATGGGCGTCAACCAGGACAAGTACGAGGCGGCCAACCACCACGTCATCTCCAACGCCTCCTGCACCACCAACTGTGTGGCGCCGATGGCCAAGGTCCTCGACGAGAACTTCGGCATCGTCAAGGGCCTGATGACGACGGTGCACGCGTACACGAACGACCAGCGGATCCTGGACTTCCCGCACTCGGACCTGCGCCGCGCCCGCGCCGCCGCCGAGAACATCATCCCGACCACCACGGGTGCCGCCAAGGCCACCGCGCTGGTCCTCCCGCAGCTCAAGGGCAAGCTCGACGGCATCGCGATGCGCGTGCCGGTCCCGACCGGGTCGGCCACCGACCTCGTCGTGACGCTGCAGCGCGAGGTCACCAAGGACGAGGTCAACGCCGCGTTCAAGAAGGCCTCCGACGACGGCGACCTCAAGGGTTTCCTGACCTACACCGAGGACCCGATCGTCTCCTCCGACATCGTCGGCGACCCGGCCTCCTGCACCTTCGACTCGTCCCTGACCATGGTCCAGGACGGCACGTCGGTGAAGATCCTCGGCTGGTACGACAACGAGTGGGGCTACTCCAACCGCCTCGTCGACCTCACGGTCTTCGTCGGCGAGCAGCTCTAGGTCCCAGAAGCAAGGCACTCGATGTGAGCACAGGGCTCGGGCAGCGCACCGCCGCGCATCCCGGGCCCTGTGGCACGTGCTGATCGACCGGCCCTCTCTCGGACACAAGAGCCCTCCCTAGGAGTCCACTTATGAAGACGATCGACGAACTTCTCGCCGAAGGGGTCGACGGCAAGCGGGTCTTCGTGCGCGCCGACCTGAACGTGCCGCTGGCCGACGGCCGCATCACCGACGACGGCCGCATCCGCGCCGTCCTGCCGACCGTGAAGGCCCTCGCCGGAGCCGGCGCCAAGGTGGTCGTCGCCTCGCACCTGGGCCGCCCCAAGGGCGCCCCGGACCCCGCCTTCTCGCTCCTGCCGGCCGCCGAGCGGCTCGGTGAACTCCTCGACGCGCCCGTCGCGTTCGCCCAGGACACCGTCGGCCCCGCCGCCCACGACGCCGTGAACGGGCTGCAGCCCGGCCAGGTGGCCGTCGTGGAGAACCTGCGCTTCAACGCGGGCGAGACGTCCAAGGACGACACCGAGCGCGGCGAGTTCGCCGATCAGCTGGCCGCCCTGGCCGATGTCTACGTGGGCGACGGCTTCGGTGCCGTGCACCGCAAGCACGCCTCCGTCTTCGACCTCCCGGCGCGCCTGCCGCACTACGCGGGCTACCTCATCGCCACCGAGGTCGGCGTCCTGAAGAAGCTCACCGAGGACGTGCAGCGCCCCTACGTGGTCGCCCTCGGCGGTTCCAAGGTCTCCGACAAGCTCGCCGTCATCGACCAGCTGCTCGGCAAGGCCGACAAGCTGCTCATCGGCGGCGGCATGGCCTTCACCTTCCTCAAGGCCAAGGGGTACGAGGTCGGTGTCTCGCTCCTCCAGGAGGACCAGATCCCGGTCGTCAAGGAGTACATCGAGCGCGCGGAGAAGAACGGCGTCGAGCTGGTCCTTCCCGTCGACGTCGTGGTCGGCCCCGCGTTCCCGGACCTGAAGACCAAGGCTCCGGCCGGTTCCACCACCGTCGCCGCGGACGCCGTCCCGGCCGACCGGATGGGCCTGGACATCGGTCCGGAGTCCGACAAGCTGTACGCCTCGAAACTCACCGACGCGGCCACCGTCTTCTGGAACGGTCCGATGGGCGTCTTCGAGCACCCCGAGTATGCCGAGGGCACCAAAGCGGTCGCCCAGGCGCTTCTCGACTCCCGGGCCTTCACGGTCGTCGGCGGTGGCGACTCCGCCGCGGCCGTCCGCATCCTGGGCTTCGACGAGAACGCATTCGGCCACATCTCGACCGGTGGCGGCGCCTCCCTCGAATACCTCGAGGGCAAGACGCTGCCCGGTCTCGCCGCACTGGAGGACTGACCCCGTATGACCACTCGCACGCCGCTGATGGCGGGCAACTGGAAGATGAACCTCAACCACCTCGAGGCCATCGCCCACGTCCAGAAGCTCGCTTTCGCCCTGGCCGACAAGGACTACGACGCCTGTGAGGTGGCGGTCCTGCCGCCCTTCACGGACCTGCGTTCGGTACAGACCCTGGTCGACGGCGACAAGCTCAAGATCAAGTACGGCGCCCAGGACCTCTCGGCGCACGACTCCGGTGCCTACACCGGCGAGATCTCCGGCTCGATGCTGGCCAAGCTCAAGTGCACGTACGTGGCGATCGGCCACTCCGAGCGCCGCCAGTACCACGCCGAGACCGACGAGATCGTCAACGCCAAGGTGAAGGCCGCCCACAAGCACGGCCTCACCCCGATCCTGTGCGTCGGCGAGGAGCTGGAGGTCCGCGAGGCGGGCAACCACGTCAGCCACACGCTCGCCCAGGTCGAGGGCGGTCTCAAGGACGTCCCCGCCGAGCAGGCCGAGTCGATCGTCATCGCGTACGAGCCCGTCTGGGCCATCGGCACCGGCAAGGTCTGCGGCGCCGACGACGCCCAGGAGGTCTGCGCGGCGATCCGCGGCAAGGTCGCCGAGCTGTACTCGCAGGACGTGGCCGACGCCGTCCGTATCCAGTACGGCGGCTCGGTGAAGTCCGGCAACGTCGCGGAGATCATGTCGAAGCCCGACATCGACGGTGCCCTGGTCGGCGGCGCCGCCCTGGACGCCGACGACTTCGTCAAGATCGTCCGGTTCCGCGACCAGTAGGCCGCCCTTCGGATGCGCTCGGCGGGACAGGTCCCGGCCGAGAGTAGGCGGTAGCGGCGTTACGTCGTACCCTTGCGGGGGCCGGGCGGCTTCGTACCCGAAGCACCGGCCCCCGTCGTTTCGTCCAAGTGCGAGGAAGTTGGTCCAGCCGTGGTTATGGGGTTCTCGATCGCCCTGATCGTCTTCAGCCTGTTGCTGATGCTGCTGGTGCTGATGCACAAGGGGAAGGGCGGCGGCCTGTCCGACATGTTCGGTGGCGGCATGCAGTCGTCCGTCGGCGGATCCTCGGTCGCCGAGCGCAACCTCGACCGCATCACCGTGGTGGTCGGTCTGCTGTGGTTCGCCTCCATCGTGGTGCTGGGCATCCTGATGAAGGTCAACAACTGATCCCGGCCGAAACCGGCACCACAGCACACACGCACATTACGCAAGCACATTCCGCACGTAAGGCCCCATGTCCGGTACGCGCCCGCAGGCGCGGCCTATCATGGGGCTTGCGTCTGTGCGCGGGGGTGTAACTCCTATCACTGGACGCGCGTTGGGCCTTACGTAGACTGAGGCGCCCGCAGCGAAGCGTCACGCCGACTCGCTTCGCGGCACCATCACGCAGGGAGTTACGACCGTGGCAAGTGGCAACGCGATCCGAGGAAGCCGGGTCGGGGCGGGGCCGATGGGCGAGGCCGAGCGTGGCGAGTCCGCGCCCCGGCTGCGCATCTCCTTCTGGTGCTCCAACGGGCACGAGACGCAGCCCAGCTTCGCCAGCGACGCGCAGGTCCCCGACACCTGGGACTGCCCCCGCTGCGGCTTTCCCGCCGGACAGGACCGGGACAACCCGCCGGACCCGCCGCGCACCGAGCCGTACAAGACGCACCTCGCGTACGTACGGGAGCGGCGCAGCGACGCGGACGGCGAGGCGATCCTCGCCGAGGCGCTCGCCAAACTGCGGGGCGAGATCTAGGACTTCAGAACCGGCCGGACACCTCAGGGTGCCCGGCCGGACCTGTCTTGTGCGCGGACATATTTTCCGCAGAGGCGTATTTCTCGTACGCCCGGGACCGCACAGTGCCACGGCTCATTGTCAGTGGTGCCCTCTACGGTTCTCGGAGTGACGGAATCGTGTGGGGCGGACGTATCTGTTGTTGAGCCGGATGACCGTGGGACGACAGCTCACGGCACACCCTGATCAATTAGGTTGGGACCGGTAGCGGGGCAAGGTACGCAGCACAGGCAGGAAAGAGGCGGAAGTCCGAGATGAACGCAGAAAGCCGTACCAGGCTCGACCAGACACCCGAGTGGACCGCTCTGGCCGAGCACCGGGAGGAGCTCGCCGAGACGCATCTGCGCGAGCTGTTCGACCGGACACCGGGACGCGGCGCCGCATACACCCTCCAGGTCGGCGATCTGCACGTCGACTACTCCAAGCACCTGGTCACCGACCGGACGCTGGGCCTGCTGCGTGAGCTGGCCACGGCGACGGACGTGTTCGGCCTGCGCGACGCGATGTTCCGCGGTGAGCGGATCAACGTCACCGAGGACCGGGCGGTGCTGCACACCGCGCTGCGCGCCCCGCGGGACGCGGTCGTCGAGGTCGACGGCGAGAACGTCGTGCCGAAGGTGCACGCGGTGCTCGACAAGATGGCCGGCTTCGCCGAGCGCGTCCGTTCGGGTGAGTGGACCGGGTACACCGGCAAGCGCATCAAGAACGTGGTCAACATCGGTATCGGGGGCTCCGACCTGGGCCCGGCGATGGCGTACGAGGCGCTGCGCGCCTTCACCGACCGGG
>NZ_JBLFJV010000048.1:0-37860 GCF_047444975.1 Streptomyces sp. CWNU-52B
CAGTTGCACGGCCCGCGCGACAGCCGCCCCCGCTTCGTGGTGCGTTCTGGCTTCGACGTACGCCGGTTCACATATGACGGTGATCCGGTCACGGATCTCACGGTGCGGGTCGCGTTGCGTGGTGTGGACGGCGATGGGGACGGTCAGTCGGCGGGTGTGTTCGGTCAACTCGACGCGGGCGTGGCGGAGTTCTTGAACGCTCCTGGTTACCGTTTGCCGAACGGTGACGTGTTGCATGTGTCGGTCGAGCTGGTCGCCCCGACCGACGATCCACATTTGACGGTGGATCTGGTGGGCCGGGACAGGCCGATGGATCAGACCTCCTGGTGGGCGGATGCGGACCCGGTCCAGATGGTCCACGAGCTGACCCACCAGCTCGGTCTGCGGGACGAGTACCGGGACGCGGATTCCCCGCACCGCCCGCACGTCGCGGGCAGCCTTCTCGGTGCGCTGGACGAGAGCCCGGAGGATTCCTCGCTCGCGGTCGCCGGTCTGCGGGACCGTCACATGGCCCTGCTCGGCGCACTGATCGGGGACGTGGACGCAACCCCGCAACCCCAGCAGAGCGAGCAGGACGCCGCCGACGCGGATCTCGACCAGACCTGGGACGCGGTACGCAACGCCACCTCAGCCATCCTCCGCAAATCCATCTGGGTGGACCCGGTCTCCCTGCCCCGCCCGGCGGACGGCAGCCAGGAGACGGCCGAGGTCCCGGCACGCATGCAGCAGGAACCCAACGCGACACCCATCCCGTTCACGTCGGGCCGTTTCGAGTTCACCAACTTGAATCACGTGAACGAGAAGTACCGCGACAAGGCGGTGCGGATCATCGATGTGCTGCGGAAGCACGACACGATCAGGGAGTACATCGGCGACCGCCAGGTCCGTATCACCCTGCATCTGCGGACGACGGAGACCCCGGCCGACGTGACGGACCGCGGTGAGAACGGCGTCTACATCAACCTCGCGAGCTACTACTTCGAGAAGTACGACGTCGGTTACATCATGGGGATGCTCGCCCATGAGATCGGCCTGCACCCGCTCGCCTCCCGCAACCGGGACATCCCGGACGAGGAGGAGATGTTCCGAGGCATCCCGCTGCCGGTACCGGGTCTTGCGGACCTTGCGACGCCGCGCACGATGAACACCGACGGCGCGGGCCAGGCCGACCACATCATGGCCGCGTTCCCCAGCAGCACCCGGCACCGGATCTACCGGGACATCGTGGTGGGCATGGCCGGTGTCCTGGCGGAGGACGCGCGTGCGGGGGAGGAGGGCGCGAAGGCCCAGGACGTCACCGACCTGATCGACTGCTACCTGATGGACCTCGCCTCCATCGCCCTCACCAACGACTACCGGATGAACGCGGCGAAGGAACCCAACTACACGGCGAGGGTCTTCAACGCGTACAAGGAGATGCTCAGGACCCAGCTGGCGCAGAACCCGGCGCTCCTGGCCCTCATGCCGTCGAACAAGAGCATGTTCGGCGTGATCAACGACTTCCGTCGCATCGGCACGGCCATCGCGATAGGCAACAGCGGCGACAGCATCCAGTAGGACCGACATCGAAGCGGTGCACGAGTACCTCCACTTCTACCTGCGGTACGGGAGCGGGGTTACCGGCGTGTGTCGCGCACCGTTCGCGCTGTCGTCCGCTTTGATCTGCGGAGTAGGCGTCGCGCCCCGCAGATGCCGACGAGGCGACAGACCGTCGACGGAGCCCTCCGCATGGCTGACGAAAAGTCCGGTACGACCCACTGGCTGTTCGGTGATCAGCTCGGACCCCACTTCGTGGATCCCGCGCGCGGTGGTCCGCACCGGGACGCGCCGCTGCTGATGATCGAGGCCCGCAGCGTGCTGCGACGCACCCGTTTCCACCGGGCCAAGGCCCACTTGGTCCTCTCCGCGATGCGCCACCGGGCCGCCGAACTCGGCGACCGGGTGCGGTACGTCAAGGCCGACACCTACCGGCAGGGTCTGCGCGAAGCGGTCGGGGACGGCACGGTGACCGTGCACCATCCCACGTCCCACGCCGCCCACGCGTTCGTACGCGCGCTGCCCTCCGTACGTGTGCTGCCGGCGCGCGGTTTTCTCGTGGCGCACGACGAGTTCAGGGAGTGGGCCGACGGCCACGGCTCGAAACACCTCCGGCAGGAGGACTTCTACCGATGGGTCCGCCGGACGCACGACCTGCTGATGGACGGCGACCGGCCCACCGGAGGGCGTTGGAACCTGGACCACGACAACCGGCAGCCCCCGCCGAAGGGCGCCGCCCAGTTGGGCGTCCCCGCGCCCTACCGCCCTCGGGAGAGCGACATCGACGCCGAGGTGCGGGCCGACCTCGACCGCTGGTCGCGCGACGGGGACGTCGAGTTCGTGGGTGAGGACGGACCACGTGCGTTCCCCGCCACCCGCCGGGAGGCACTGGCCGCGCTGCGTCGCTTCGTCGAGCACCGGCTCGCCACGTTCGGCGCGTACGAGGACGCGGTTCTCGCCCATGACGCGACGATGAGCCACAGCCTCCTCTCCTCCTCGCTCAACCTCGGCCTCCTGGACCCCGCCGAATGCGTCGAACGGGCCGAGGCGCGATGGCGTGCGGGCGAGGTACCGCTCAACAGCGCCGAGGGGTTCGTACGGCAGATCGCCGGATGGCGCGAGTTCGTCTGGCACGTCTACTGGTACTTCGGCACGGAGTACCGCGCGAGCAACACCCTGCGCCACCGGAAGCCACTGCCCGACTGGTTCACGGAACTGTCCCCGGACATGCCCGGTGCGACCGACGCGAACTGTCTCACCCACGTCCTGGACCAGGTCAGAACGACGGGCTGGACCCACCACATCCCCCGCCTGATGATCCTGGGCAGCTACGCGCTGCAACGCGGCTGGGAGCCCCGAGCCGTCACCGACTGGTTCCACCGCAGCTTCGTCGACGGCTACGACTGGGTCATGGTGCCGAACGTGGTGGGCATGTCGCAGTACGCGGACGGGGGCCGCATGACCACAAAGCCCTACACCTCCGGAGGCGCGTACATCGACCGCATGAGCGATCTCTGCGGCCCCTGCCGGTACGAGCCGTCCGTACGGGTCGGTGAGGACGCCTGCCCCTTCACCGCCGGGTACTGGAACCTCCTGCACCGCCATCGCGACCGGTTCGAACACAACGCGCGGATGACCCAGGCGGTACGGGGGCTCGACCGCCTTTCCGACCTGGAGGAGCTGCTGAAGCAGGAACGCGACCGCCAGGACTGAGAATCTCGGCGTGGAGGTGTGAGGGCGTGGTGGCGCGGCGACGTGGTGACGTGGTGACGTGGAAAGGACCAGCGCGTGAATGAGGCAGCGGACGAGGAAGCGGCGGACGAGGAAGCGGCGGACGAGGAAGCGGCGGACGAGGAAGCGGCGGACGAGACGACGCCGGGACCCGTCTCAGGCCGGCCCGAGCAGCAAACTCTCTTCGAGTGGTCGGACCCCGCACTCACCCCCGGGCCCGTGCCTGCGCCCACCCCCGCACGGCCGGGGTACGCGGCGTTCCGGGACAGCCCACAGGCACGACGGATGCTCGACGTCCGCGAGGTCTACGCGGAGCCGGCGGCCCTCGACTCCCCGCGCGGCCAACAGATCATGGCCAGACTGGGGCCCGGCGTGCGCGTGACCGAGGTCGCCGGACACTGGCGTATCCCCTCCCTCCACGGCAACGACGGCAACATCGCCAGGTGGGTCCGCGTCAAGACCGAGACCCTCGTCCTGGGGGTCAAGCACTCCCTCACGACACGCCCCAACGGCAGGTCGGCCGACTGGATCGCCCCGGGTCCCTCCAACGGCTGCGCGATGGCCTGCGCGTACTGCTACGTCCCCCGCCGCAAGGGGTTCGCCAACCCCATCACCCTGTTCACCAACATCGAGGCGATCGTGGCGCACGTACGGCGTCATGTACGGGCCCAGGGCCCCAAACCGGAACCCAACCAGTGCGACCCCGAGGCCTGGGTCTACGACATCGGCGAGAACGGAGACTGCTCCGTCGACGCCCTGGTCTGCGACAACACGGCGGATCTCGTGGCGGCGTTCCGTGGCCTGCCGACGGCGAAGGCCTCCTTCGCGACCAAGTTCGTCAACCCCGACCTGCTGGCACTGGACCCGCAGCGACGTACCCGGGTGCGCTTCTCCGTCATGCCGCCCGACGACGCCCGGCTCCTGGACATCCGTACGAGTCCGGTACCGGAGCGGATCGCGGCGGCCGCCGACTTCCTCGACGCCGGGTACGAGGTCCACTTCAACCTCTCTCCCGTCGTACTGCGTCCGGGGTGGGAGCGGGACTGGGCCGACCTGCTGACCCACCTCGACGACGTGCTGCCCGCACGGGTGAAGGAGCAGGCGGCGGCCGAGGTCATCATGCTGACCCACAACCAGGCACTGCACGAGGTCAACCTGGGCTGGCACCCGCGCGCCGAGGAGGCGTTGTGGCAGCCGGACATCCAGGAGACCAAGCGCTCCCAGAACGGAGCGCTGAACGTCCGCTACGCCTTGGAGACCAAGCAGCGGTCCCTGACCCGCCTACGGGAACTGCTGGCGGCACACGCCCCGTGGCTGCGTATCAGATACGCGTTCTGAGGCGCTCGCGTAGATCGAACTGTTCAGGAGCTGCGCTCCACGGAGGCTGCCCCGACGAACCCGGCCCACGCCTCACGAGACACGCGTACGACCGGTCCGGCCACGGCCTTCGAGTCCCGCACGTGCACAACTTCCGTACTGGCCGCGATCTCCACGCACTGACCGCCCTCGGCGCCGCTGTAGCTGCTCGTGAGCCAGGTGAGATGGGACGCGACGGCGAACGTCTTAGCGTTGCTCATGGTGATGGTGTCCATCCCCCAGTACGAACCCGGCCCATGCTTCATGGGATACGTGTATGACTGGTCCGGCCGCGGTTTTCGAGTCCCGGATGTGCACAACTCCTGTACTGGCCGCGATCTCCACGCACTGACCACCCTCGGTTCCGCTGTAGCTGCTCTTGAACCAGGTGAGGTCGGACGCGACGGCCGAGGACTCAGCGTTGTTCATAGCGATTCCGACAACCCTTCGATGAAAGCCAACGACTCTCGCGGAGTGAGAGCCTGTGACCGGATAATCCCATAGCGCGCAGCGGCGAGAACCGTCTGTTCCGGATCGGTTTCAAGAGCGCTCGTGGCGTGTGCCTCGGAGTACACGAATCTCTTGCTGTCCTTCCGAGTGACGACGGTGAACGGGCCGTTGACGCCCGCGTTGTCCTCACAGTCGAGCGGCATGATCTGGATCTCGACGTTCCGCTTCTGGCCGACCACGAGGAGCTGCTCCAACTGTTCCCGCAGTACGTCGTTGCCGCCGTAGCGGTGTCGCAGCACCGCCTCGTCCATTACGAAACCCAGTAGCGGCGTGGGGCGTCGGTCGAAGATGTCCTGCCGGGCCAGCCGTGCGGTCACCCGCTGATCGATCGTCTCCTGGTCCAGGTTCGGACGCCGCATGGCAAGCAGGGACCTCATGTAATCCTCGGTCTGGAGCAGGCCGTTGACGACGTGCGTGTCGTACATGAGCAGCTCGACGCACTCCTTCTCCAGGGTCGCCATCCCCTGGAAGAACACCGGATATTGAGCCCGCTCCACCTGCTCCTTCCACACGCTCAACAACCCTCCCGCGTCCAGCACTTCGTCCGCTCGGTCGATGAGCTGCGGTGACGGAATCCGCCGCCCCTGCTCGAACGACGCGACGCTGGCGGCCGAGTACCCCAACCGCTTGCCGAACTCCTCGCGTTCCAGCCCCGCCCGTACCCGCAGCGTCTTCATGCTCTGGCCGAACGCGATCACCACGCCGTGGCCCGACTTGTCCGCGGCGCGTGGTGCGGTGCCGTCGTCGGTGTCCCAGCCCTCCCCGAAACTCACCGTCACCCCCTCGACCGCCGCGACGGCCCCCGCCCGGGTCCCCGAGTCCGTATCCGTCCGCTCACTCACCATGACCGCCTCCCTGGTCCAACGGCCGCCGGGGAGCGCCGTCACGCCGTGGGTCTCGTACCCGAACCGCCACCGCGCGTACAACGGTCCGCGTCGGTGCGTCACCACTGGTCACGCTACGCCACGACCGGGACCGTTATCGGCATGACGAACAACCCCGGCAGCCTCAGCCGCACCATCCAACGCGCGCGTCCCACCGATCATTTGATCGCCGCTCACGCTCTGTTCGACCACGCCTTCGAGATGCGCTTCACCTCCACATCCCGAGGGGCGCGGCTCGCGCGGAGGCTGGCCGCGCACCGGCTGGACACGTGGGGGATTCCGTACGACACCGGTCCGCACGACACCATCGTGCTGATCGTCGCCGAGTTGGCGGCCAACGCGGTGCGGCACGGGCACGTCCCCGGCAGGGACTTCCACCTGTCGCTGCGGACGACGGCCCGCACGCGGACCGCCCGTGTCGAGGTCACCGACGCCCGCGCAGAACGCGTACCGCCCCGGCCGGGGGCTCTGCGCGTACCGGATGCCGAGGACGCCGGTGGCCGGGGTCTCCTCCTTGTCGCCGGACTCGCGACCCGGTGGGACTGGCACCTGCGGCCCGACGGGCCGGGCAAGACGGTGTGGGCGGAGTGCGGCATCTCAGAGCGTGATCTCTCGCCCGCGAGAACACGGTAGTACCATGTACTACATGGAGACGACCGCGCGTGAGTTCAACCAGAACGCCTCGAAGATCCTGGCCGCGGCCGAGCGCGGCGAGCAGATCACGGTGACCAAGAACGGTCGGGCGGTCGCCATACTGTCGCCGGTGACGGGCGACGCCGTCCCGCCCCACCCCGTGGACCCCATGGGTGAGGACGCGGAGGCCCCCGTTTTCCACAGCGGCTCGGCCATCGATTGGTCGGCCGGACGCGGCGCCTACCTGGAGGGGTTCGGCGCGTGACCGTACTCATCGCCGATACGTCGGGTCTGTATACGTTCCTCGACGCGGACGCCCCCGAACACGGAGCCTGCCGGAAGGCCGTGGCCACCGCGTCCCACCTCGTGGTTTCCCCGTTGGTCCTTGCCGAACTCGACTATTTGCTGAGCACGCGCATCGGGCCCGGTGCCGCCGAGGCGGCGCTCGCTCACGTACGCGACCAAGCGGCCGTCCGGCGGTACGCGGTCCCAGAGGTGGAGCCGCATCTGTCCACCGCCCTCGTCACCATGCGGCGGTATCCGCAGATCGGGCTGACGGACACGATGAACGTGGTGATGGCCGCCGAGTACCGTACGGACGCGATCCTGACCCTCGACCGGCGCCACTTCAGAATGGTCAGACCTCTGACGGGGCACACGGCGTTCCGCCTCTGGCCGGACGACCTGTGAGTGTGAGGGGCGTCGTGCGCTGCGAGCGGCCGAGTTTCACCGGGAATCGTCGAGGTAGACGCTCTCCGACTGCCGGACTTGGGGAGAAGGCGAGCGGCACAGTGACGAAGAGCAGTGTTCGAGGCGAGTCGTTGCGGGCGCTCGGCGCATTCGAGAGAACCATCGATCTCTACATGCACAGAAACCCTGTGCAGTTCTCGCTGGTAGCTGAGCTGGAAGGCCATGTGTCGGCGGCGGATCTGGCCAAGGCCCTGATGTGCGTGCAGGGGCGGCATCCGCTCCTCGGGGCCGCGGTCGACCGAAGCGGGTCGGAAGCCCTGTACCGCCGGGCGGAAGGCCCGATCGGCGTCGGAACGGCCGTCGCCGGGACACCCTGGCAGGCGATTGTCGCCAGCGAGCAGACCCGCCCCATTCCGGCGGAGCCAGGCCCGCTGCTGCGTGCCGTTCTCATCCCCGGAGACGCGGGATGCTCCGTCGTCCTGACCTTCGCCCACCAGATCACCGACGGGGTCGGAGGCCTCCAGGTGCTGCTGGAACTGGTGGCAGCCCTCGACGGCGAGGAAGGCGGCGGACCGACGCACGGCGTTCCGCGGTCGCAGGAGGATCTCCTTGCCGGTCTCGCCCGTCCCGAACCGCCGGAGGACAAGGAGAAGGTCGAGGTCGAGGTCGAGGACGAGCGTATGGACGCGGCCGGAGAGCTCGTGCCGTTCTCCGGACGGCTGCCGCATGTGTCTGCTCTCGCCCTGGACCAGGAGCTGACCGCGCGGCTCGTCGACCGCTGTCGCGCGGAGCATGTGTCGGTGCACGCGGCGCTCTGCGCGGCCGCCTCCACGGTGTTCCACCGCGGGGGTCGCGAGTTCGTGAGGGTGCTCAGCCCGGTGGATCTGCGCCGTGCGGTCGGCCTGCCCGCGGACATCGCCAACCGGTTCGCGGGCGCTCGGACCGCGAGTGACGCGGCCGACGCGGACGACTTCTGGGCGCTCACCCGGCACCACCATCAAGCGCTCGGGCGGCAGCGCACCCCCGACGTGCTGCGGGCCGGCTCCGCGGCTCTGTCCCAGAGCCCACCGCAGACTCCGGAGGTCGCCGAGGCGATGATGGCCGCGGTCACGGCGGCGGACATCCAGATCACCAACCTCGGCGCGGCGGAAGCACACCGGTCGAACCCGGCTTCGCTCAGGGCCTTGTGGGGGCCCGCGCAGATCACGCAGCTGCGAGGGGAACACGTTCTCGGTGTCGTCACCGTCGGAGGACGCCTACGGATGACGGAACTGACCCACGACCCCGTGCCCGCTCTCCTGCCCGAGCTGGGCGCCGCCCTCGCTCAGGCATGCGCCGGCTGAGATCGGGCGGGTTCCCGTCAAGGCAGATGCCCGAGCCGGTCCAAGTGGACCGACCCGGGCATCATCATCCGAGCAGGCTGAACGGACGCTGTGATCAGATCAGATCAGATCAGATCAGATCAGATCAGGTCGAAGCGGTCCGCGTTCGAGACCTTCGTCCATGCCGCGACGAAGTCCTTCACGAACTTCTCCTTCGCGTCGTCGCTCGCGTAGACCTCGGCCAGCGCGCGCAGCTCCGAGTTCGAGCCGAAGACGAGGTCGGCGCGGGTGCCGGTCCACTTGACGGCGCCGGAGGCGTCGCGGCCCTCGAAGGTGGTCTGGTCCTCGGAGGTCGAGCTCCACGTCGTGCCCAGGTCCAGCAGGTTGACGAAGAAGTCGTTCGTCAGGGTGCCCGGGGTGTCGGTGAAGACGCCGTGCGCGGACTGGGCGTGGTTCGCGCCCAGGACCCGCAGGCCGCCGACGAGGACGGTCAGCTCGGGGGCGCTCAGGTTGAGCAGGTTCGCCCTGTCGAGCAGCAGGAACTCGGCCGGCAGGCGGTTGCCCTTGCCGAGGTAGTTGCGGAACCCGTCGGCGGTCGGTTCGAGCGCGGCGAACGACTCCACGTCCGTCTGCTCCTGCGTCGCGTCGGTACGGCCCGGCGTGAACGGGACCTCGACCTCGACGCCGCCGTCCTTCGCGGCCTTCTCGACGCCCGCCGCACCGGCGAGCACGATCAGGTCGGCCAGGGAGATCTGCTTGCCGCCGGACTGAGCCGAGTTGAAGGACTCCTGGACACCCTCGAGGGTGCGCAGCACCGAGGCCAGCTGGTCGGGGTTGTTGACCTCCCAGCCGCTCTGCGGCTGCAGACGGATGCGCGCGCCGTTGGCGCCGCCGCGCTTGTCGCTGCCGCGGAAGGACGAGGCCGACGCCCACGCGGTGGACACCAGCTCCGAGACCGACAGGTCCGAGGCGAGGATCCGGCTCTTGAGGTCCGCGACGTCCGCCGCGTCCACCAGCTCGTGCGTCACCGGCGGAACCGGGTCCTGCCACGGCAGGGTCTCCTCCGGGACCTCCGGGCCGAGGTACAGCGACTTCGGGCCCAGGTCGCGGTGGGTCAGCTTGTACCAGGCACGGGCGAAGGCGTCCGCGAACTGGTCGGGGTTCTCGTAGAAGCGACGCGAGATCGGCTCGTACGTCGGGTCGAACCGCAGCGCGAGGTCGGTCGTCAGCATCGTCGGGGCGTGGCTCTTCGACGGGTCGTGGGCGTCGGGGATGGTGCCCGCGCCCGCGCCGTCCTTCGCGACCCACTGGTTGGCACCCGCGGGGCTCTGCGTCAGCTCCCACTCGTACTCGAACAGGTTCTTGAAGAACCCGTTCGTCCACTGGGTCGGCGCGCTCGTCCAGGTGACCTCCAGGCCACTGGTGATCGCGTCGCCGCCCTTGCCGGTGCCGTACGAGTTCTTCCAGCCGAGGCCCTGCTGCTCCAGCGGGGCGGCCTCGGGGTCGTCGCCGACGTTGTCCGCGGGGCCCGCGCCGTGGGTCTTGCCGAAGGTGTGACCGCCCGCGATCAGGGCGACCGTCTCCTCGTCGTTCATCGCCATGCGGCGGAACGTCTCACGGATGTCGCGGGCCGAGGCCAGCGGGTCCGGGTTGCCGTTCGGGCCCTCGGGGTTGACGTAGATGAGGCCCATCTGGACGGCGCCGAGCGGGTTCTCCAGCTCACGGTCGCCGGTGTAGCGCTCGTCGGCGAGCCAGGTGGTCTCGGGACCCCAGTACACGTCCTCGTCGGGCTCCCACACGTCCGCGCGGCCGCCGGCGAAGCCGAAGGTCTCGAAGCCCATCGTCTCCAGGGCGACGTTGCCGGTGAGGATCATGAGGTCGGCCCACGAGATGCTCTGGCCGTACTTCTTCTTGACCGGCCACAGCAGCCGACGGGCCTTGTCGAGGTTGCCGTTGTCCGGCCAGCTGTTCAGCGGGGCGAAGCGCTGCTGGCCGGCGCCGCCGCCACCGCGGCCGTCGCTGATGCGGTAGGTGCCGGCGCTGTGCCAGGCCATCCGGATCATGAGCGGGCCGTAGTTGCCGAAGTCGGCGGGCCACCAGTCCTGCGAGGTCGTCAGGACCTCGGCGATGTCCTGTTTGACCGCGGCGAGGTCCAGGCCCTGGAACGCCTCGGCGTAGTCGAACTCCTCACCGAGCGGGTTCGCCACGGCGGGGTTCTGGGCGAGGATCTTCAGGTTGAGGCGCTCCGGCCACCACTGGCGGTTGCCGCCGCCCTGGGTCGGGTGCGGGGCACGACCGTGCGCGACCGGGCAGCCTCCGGTCTCCTCCGGCTTCGGGTCCGTGACGATCGCGTCATGGTTGTCGGTCATAAGGGGAATCCTTCCGAACGGGGCGAATCACATGCTCAGGAACTGCCGGTGGTGGTACAGGAGGGGCACAGGCCCCAGTAGATGACCTCGGCCTCGTCGACCGAGAATCCGTGGTCCTGGGAAGCGGTGAGGCAGGGGGCGTGGCCGGTCGCACAGTCGACGTCGGCCACGACACCGCACGACCGGCACACGAGATGGTGGTGGTTGTCCCCGACACGGCCCTCGAAGAGGGCCGGGCTGCCGGGCGGCTCGATACGGCGCACGAGTCCGGCCGTGGTCAGCGCGTGGAGCGCCTCGTACACGGCTTGCAGCGAGATGTGGCCCACGCGGGCTCGTACCTCCGCGGCGATCGCCTCGACACCGAGGTGATCACCGTCACGGACGGTGTCGAGCAGCGCGACACGGGCGGCCGTCACCCGCAGGCCGGCACCGCGCAGCTCATCGGCGGTCGCCGGGGTCTGGGATGCGGGCATGGGGGCCAACCTACTTTCATAAACACGAACAGTTCAAGTAAACGAATGATGCAAGTCTTGATGTGTCGGGTTGGGGGACTGTTTGCCGGTTCTTGGCCTTGTGACCTGGCCGGACGGCTGCGGATCGTGTCGCATTGGGCCGAACAGGTGACCATGCGCCACAATGGCCGATGCAGCCAATCAGCACGACCAGGGCGGGGGGAGCCGGTGCACAGCCACGACGTCACCGATGAACAGTGGGAAGGGCTCGCCCAGGTCGTTCCTCTGCGCGGCCGTGATGCATGGCCGTCGGCGGTGGGCCACCGGGCGATCCCGGACGCGGAGACCGAGACGCGGCGCCGCTTCGTGGTCCTGCGGGTCACGATCTTCGCGGACGCCCGTGAGGTCGCCGAGACCCTGATGGCCGGTATCCCGGTCCTCCTGGACCTCACCAGCGCCGAGACGGACGTCGCCAAGCGCGTACTCGACTTCAGCACGGGTGTGGTCTTCGGCCTGGCGAGCGGGATGCACCGGGTCGACCGGAACGTGTTCCTGCTCACGCCGCCGGGAACCGAGGTGCGGGGCCTGATGGAGGGCGCGGGGATCCCCGGCGTGTGACCGGTGCCCGGTGACGGCCCGTGGTGTCCCTCGGCCGCCTGTGGTGTCCCTCGATCGTAGGAAGGTCCGCGGGCGAAACGGTTCGGCCCCGGGGTGGAGCCCTACCGTCCGGATATGACCGTGTCATCTCGCGGAACCCGCACGAAGGCCGAAGCACGTGAAGTGCGTGAAGTACGCGCCGCGCATGAAGCGCGTGAAGCGCGTCCGGACCGGCCGATCGTCACCGAACTGCGCCTCTCCGCGTTCGCCGCGCACCGCCGTGCCGGATTCCCGCTCGGCCCCCTCAGCCTCTTCGCCGGACCCAGCGGCAGCGGAAAGTCGAGCGCCCTGCGCGCGTACGAGGCACTGGCGCGGCTCGGCGGCGGCGCCGAACTGGCCGAGGCGTTCCCGGATCCGGCCGCCTGCGTTCCCGAGCGGGCCCGTCCCGACGCCCAGCGCCGACGCGGATTCCGCATCGGCTGTACGGCGGACGGCCCCGAGGGACCCGTACGCCTCGACGTGGCCGTGCAGGCCGATCCCGAACTGCGCGTCGTGGGCGAGCGGTTGACCGCGGGCGGGCTCACCCTGCTGGAGACGGCGCTGCGTGACCCGGGCCGCCGGACGGTGCAGGCGGCCTGGCACACGGCGGGCCTGGCCCCGGTGACGAGGGCACCCCTGCCCGACGACCGGCTCGGCACCGCGCTCCTGCCGCTGCGCGTCGCGGGCAAGACGGACGGCCAGCGCCACGTCATCGCCGCCGCGGAGCAGATGGTCGTCGCCCTGCGGTCGGTCTTCGCCTGCGATCCGCTGCCCCGTTCCATGCGCGCCGCCGTGCCGCTCGGCACGGGCCGACTGGTGCGCGGCTGCGACAACCTCGCCGAGGTGCTGTGGCGTACGCGCGCCGAGTGCGGGCGGCGGCACGCACTGCTCGTCGACGCGGTGCGGGCGGGCTGCGCGGGGCCGGTCCACGACGTCCTGGTGGAGAGCGTGACCGGTGGGGCGAACCGCGGGGGGAACGACCGGGCGAGGGGCGGCGCGGCAGGCACGGTCCGTGCGCTGCTCGACCGGGGCGACGGCCTGCGGACCCCGCTCGGCCGCCTGGGGGACGGCGAGTTGAGGTATCTCGCGCTGGCCATGGTGCTGCTCACCGGGCCCGGAGTCCTTGAGGTCGACCCGGCGGGGGAGGTGCCCGCGGCGCTGCAGACACTCACCGTGCTGGCCGACGGGTTCGACCGCGATCTGGACGTACGGCAGCGGGAGGGGCTCGTCCGGCTGGCGGCCCGCATGTGCGAGCGTGGGCACATCAGGCTGGTGGCTGCCGTGAGCGATGCTTCCTGGGTGGCGGGGATGGGCGGCGTGACGGTGGTAGACCTGGAGTCGTGACCGAACTTGATGTGGCGACACTGACGAACAGGCTGGCCGCGTTCGCCGCGGCGCGTAACTGGGAGCCGTACCACACGCCCAAGAACCTGGCCGCCGCGCTCAGCGTGGAGGCGTCCGAACTCCTGGAGATCTTCCAGTGGTTGACGCCCGAGGAGTCGGCCCGCGTGATGGCCGACCCGGAGACCGCCCCGCGCGTGCAGGACGAAGTCGCGGACGTGCTCGCCTACTTGCTTCAGCTGTGCGGGGTGCTCGGCATAGATCCGCTCGCCGCGCTCGACGCGAAGGTGGACCGGAACGAGAGGCGGTTCCCGGCGGCGGAGTGACTGCGCCCGGCGGCTCGGCCTCGCGCTCGGAAAATGAGGCCAGGACTTCCGATTGTGACTCTCCGGAGTTGTTGATCTGTCAGTTTTCGATTGCGTGTCCGTAGATTTCAGACTTCCTCTGGCTTTTCGTCCCGAGGGGCCTCACTCTGGGTAGTGGCAGGCGGAGTTCGGGCAGGCGTGCGGACCGTACGGACGGCGCGTCGGGACAGACGGGGACAGTGCATGGAAGCGGTGCGGCTCATCGGCGCGAGCAGGTGTGCCCTGATGAGGAGCGGCGACGCCTCCGAGACCATGATCGAGGCATGGCAGGCCTCGGCTCTCGCCCAGGCGATAGGCAGTCGGCTGGCGGTGTCCGGACCACCCGAACTACGGGGCGAGGCACTGGGGTTGACGGAGCTGGCGGGCCGGGGCTGCGGGGTTCTGGGCACTCCGGCGCTCGACCTCGGTAGCCTGCGGGCCGCGCGGCTCACCGAGCTCGGAGACGCGCGCCGGGCGCTCCTCGACCTCGGGGGGCTGCTCGGCGAGGTCGGTATCGCCCTCGTCGGCGTTGCCTGCGCGGCGGCGGAGGAGTCGACGTACTGGCAGTGCATGGAGGCCATCGACGCGGCGGACGAGTCCCGTGACCGGGTACTGGAGATGCTCCGAAGACTTGCGGTACGGGATCAGGGGGCGGCCGCGGGATAGAGCGGGACGGAGCCGGCGGGGCGGGAAGCGGCCGACCGGCGGTATCGGTGCGAGGGACCGGAGTGCGACCGTGCAGGATGGAGACATGGATCTCCGTATCTTCACCGAGCCCCAGCAAGGGGCGACCTACGACACCCTGCTCGCCGTGGCGAAGGCCACCGAGGACCTCGGCTTCGACGCCTTCTTCCGGTCCGACCACTACCTCCGCATGGGGGAGGGGGACGGCCTCCCGGGCCCGACGGACGCCTGGCTCACCCTCGCCGGACTCGCCCGCGAGACCAAGCGGATCCGCCTCGGCACGCTGATGACCGCCGGCACCTTCCGCCTCCCCGGCGTCCTGGCCATCCAGGTCGCCCAGGTCGACCAGATGTCCGGCGGCCGCGTCGAACTGGGCCTGGGCGCGGGCTGGTTCGAGGAGGAGCACACGGCGTACGGCATCCCGTTCCCGAAGGAGAAGTTCGCCCGGCTGGAGGAACAGCTGGCGATCGTCACCGGGTTGTGGGACACCCCGGTGGGCGAGACCTTCAGCTACGACGGCACCTACTACCAGCTCACCGACTCACCCGCGCTGCCCAAGCCCGCACAGTCCAAGGTGCCGGTGCTCATCGGCGGCCACGGTCCCGTCCGCACCCCGCGCCTCACCGCCCGGTACGCCGACGAGTTCAACATGCCCTTCGCGTCGGTCGAGGACAGCGAGCGGCAGTTCGGCCGAGTGCGGGCCGCCGCGGAGGAGGCCGGCCGCAAGAGCACCGACCTCGTCTACTCCAACGCGCTCATCGTGTGCGTGGGCAAGGACGACGCGGAGGTGGCCCGCAGGGCGGCCTCGATCGGCCGTGAGGTGGCGGAGCTGAAGGCCAACGGCCTGACGGGGTCCCCGGCCGAGGTCGTCGACAAGATCGGCAGCTACGCGGAAGCGGGCTCGCAGCGGATCTACCTCCAGATCATGGACCTCGACGATCTGGACCACCTGGAACTCATCTCCTCCCAGGTCCAGTCCCAGCTCTGAGGGCCGGCCGGCCGGCTCCCGCCGCCAGGTGAGCCCCGTGCTCCCCGTGCTCTCAGCGGTCGGTGAGCAGGCCGGCGTCATGGGCCAGGACCGCGGCCTGTACGCGGTTGGCACAGCCGGTGCGGGTCAGGATCCGGCTGATGTGTGCCTTGACCGTGCCCGCGCTCAGATACAGCTGCTCGGCGATCTCCGCGTTGGACAGACCGGTGCCGAGCAGCCGCAGGACATCCCGCTCGGCCGGGGTCAGCTCCTCGGTCCTGCGCAGGGCGGCCTCCGTGTCGCGGCCGGTCCGTACGTGCCGGTCCAGCAGTTGGCGGGTGATGCGGGGGGCCAGGACCGGCTCACCGCTCGCGGCGAGCTGCACGGCGCGGATCAGTTCGACGGGGCCGGTGTCCTTGAGGAGGAATCCGCTCGCCCCGGCCCGCAGGGCGCGCGTCACGCTCGCCTCCTCGCCGAACGCCGTGAGCATCACGACGTACGTGCGCGGCGAGAGGCGGGCGATGTCCTCGGCGGCGGCGATCCCGTCCCTGCCCGGCATCTGGATGTCGAGCAGCGCCACATCGATCTCCTGCGTGCGGCACGCCGCGGCGGCCTCCAGGCCGTCGCCGGCCTCGGCCACCACTTCGATGTCCTCGGCGTTCTCCAGGATCAGCCGGATCCCGACGCGCATCAGCGCCTCGTCGTCGGCGACCAGAACTCGGATCATCGACTCATCTTAGGGTGGCCGTCAGCAGCAGGAACACGAGGGAACCCACCGTCGGCAGGACCACGAGCACCGCGGCGCAGCCCGCTCCCAGGACCCGCGGCCACGTCAGGACCTCGTCCGACAGCGGGGACCGGCTCCCGTCCGACAGGGGGTACCGGTTCCCGCCCCCTTCGGTGGCGCCGGAGAGGGGACGGGGCGCACCCGCAAGATGTGCGGGTGCCGGTGCCGGTGCCGGTGCGGACGTGGACGCGGGCGCAACCGGCCCAGGCCCGCTCCCGCTTCCGCTCCCGCTTCCGTTCCCGTTCCCGTTCGCCTGGGGCGGCAGCCAGGCCGCCACGCGGAACCCTCCGCCGACCAGGAAACCCGACTCGAACCCTCCGCCGAGCAGCGAGATCCGCTCCTGGAGCCCGGCCAGCCCGCTGCGCGTTCCGCCCTGGGACCGGACATCCGTACGCGGCAACTCGTTGGTGACGGACACTCCGATCCCGCCGTCAAGGCTCCTGACCTCCACCCGGGTGGGTGCCCCGGACGCGTGTTTCAGTACGTTCGTCAGTCCTTCGCGGACCACCCGGTGGATCGCCTGCCGGCCGCGGTCGCCCAACGGGGCCGAGCCGGGCACGGACCAGTCGAGTTCGACCGCGCCGCCCGTCCGCCGGGACTCCGCCACCAGAGCGGTGATGTCCTCGTACGTCCCCCGGTCGTTCCCGGAGTCGTCGGCCGGGTCCGCGGGGCGCGCGAGGTCCGCGTGACGCAGCACCCCGAGGATCTCGCGCAGCTCGTCCATGGCCGTACGGGCCGTCGTACGCAACAGCTCCGCCTGCCCGGCGAGGGGCGGCGCCTGGCGCGCGGCGGCGAGTTCCAGCGCCCCGGCGTGCACCGAGATCAGGCTCAGCCGGTGCCCCAGGAGATCGTGCATCTCGCTCGCGATCCGGTTCCGCTCCTCCAGCCGGGCCGTCGAGGCGCTCAGCGCACGGGCCTGTTCCAGATAGTCGTTGCGCTCGCGGAGCAGGTTGACCAGCAGTCGGCGCTGTCCCAGCAGAGTCCCGGTGAGGGCGGGCAGCACCAGGAGCAGTACCGCCGTGGCCGCGGCGGCGGCCAGTTCCAACGGCAGCTTCTCCCACCGGGGGATCGTCAGGGCGACGGTCAGGAGGGCCACGGCGGCGCAGTCCGTCCCGACGACCTGCCAGGCACGCCGCGTCGGAGTGATGCGCCGGGTGGCGGACAGCACGATCAGCGGTACCACGGCCATCATCCATACGTTGACGCCCAGGAGCAGCGGAGCGACCCCGAGGACGGCCGCGACCGGCCTGCCACGCCGCGCGGCGACGAGCACGGTCGCCCACAGCGCCTCGCACACCGCCAGGACGGGCCGGTCCGGTGGCACCAGCGGCAGGGGGAGCAGCCCGAGGGCCATCGTCGAGGCGCAGAGCAGCGCCTCGACGCGTACCGTCCGGCGCGGAGCCGCGCGCACGGCGGCCCAGCTCTCGGCCGCGGCGTGCCGTATCCGCCGAGGGACGCCGGCCGGCCCGCGCCCCGGCGGCGTGGCAGACCGCTCCGGGTCCTCGGGCACCTGACTCATGACCACTCCTGCTCCCGTTCCCGCTCCTGCTCGTGCTCGCGGACCCGCTGGTGTTTTCCGAACCCGCTGGTGTTCCTGAACCAGAAGGAGGAACGGTAGCTCCGTCGGTGACGGTCGCCGGCCGGCCCTCCTGGCTGTCACGCGCCCAGCCGGCGGCCCAGCTCCGCCCGCAGGGCGGCCACGTCCACCTCACCGGAGGCCCGCAGCAGCCGTACGACCTCGGTCGCGCCCTCTGCTCCCGTCCCGGTTCCCGGCTCGGTTCCCGCTTCGGCCGCCACGTCCGCCGCCGGGGGCTCGTCGAGCAGCGCGGACAGCAGGTGGACCGTACCGACGGTGGGAGAGCCATGCTCGGCGGCGCTGAGGTGCGCGACCGCCTGGATCCGCTTGACGACTTCGGAGCGCCGTACACCGGTGTTCTCGACGAGACCGGTGACATCGGGCGTCGGCGCGGAGGCGACCGCCGCGAGGGTCAGCGGAGTCTGCCGCACGCCGTGCCGGTGCGCCAGGGCGGGGGCCGCGTTCGCCGCCGCGAGACTCTCGGGAAGCGACCGGCCGGCGACGGACAGCGCCCGGTCCAGGGCCAGGATGCCCAGCAGAAGATCTACGGGCCCTGCCTCCACCCGCCCGTATCGCGTCGCCTGCCGCAGCGCCTCGACGGACACCGCGGCGAGCACCGGCGAGCCGTACAGGCCGGCCCCCGCGGTCCACGACGTCAACGCGCGGGTCAGCCGGTTGCCGCTCTTGCCCAGGGTCCCGGCCCTGCGGAGCAGGACGACGCCGTGGGACTGGGGCCTCTCGCCCTGCGTGCCGACGGCCGGCCCGTCCAGCGCCGCCGCCACGGTGGCCGGGTCCAGCCTCTGCAGCAGCAGCGCTTCCCGCGCCCTGCTGTCGGGCAGGTCCACCAGGGACCGGGCCACGTGCCAGCAGCGCACCGAGACGGTCCCTTCGGCGCGGGCCGCCCTGATCGCGAGCAGCAGACACGTACGCAGCGCCCCGGTCATCCCGAGCTGTGCCCGGCCGCTCTCCCGGGCGGCGCCGCGCGAGCCGAAGCCGTTGCGCCACTGCGCCTCGCGCCAGGCGGCGTCGACCTCGTACGTGTCGGCCTCGGCGGTCTCCGGGGCGAGGGCGGCCGGTACGTCGCCGTCCTCGGTCTCGGTCGCCCAACCGCCGTCCGACCGGGCGGCGATCAGGCCGCCGAGTGAACCGGCGGCCCGCATGCCCGGTGTGATCGCCGCACCGGCGGCCGTGTCCCCCATGACGAGCGCGTCCAGCAGGACGTCCGTACCCACGACCGACGACTCGCGCTTGACCGAGGTGCGCAGGGCCGCGACGAGCAGGTCCATGACGTCGGGCTCGAACTCGGTGGTCGCTCCGGTCATCGGCTGCCCGTCCTGATCCTGATCCTGGCCGGCCCGGACTTGGTCGTGGTGGTTCATCGGACGTTCCCCCTCGGGATGCGGTGTCGCGGTGTCGCGGGGTTGCGGTGTCGTGGTGTTCCCGCGACGGTCTGACGCGAACGACGCTAGGCGCGCGCCCCGGAGCCCCGCATCGGCCGACCGTCCAGGTTCCCGGTCCGACTGTCCAGGTTCCCGGTCCGAACGGCCGGGCCCACGGTCCGAACGGCCGGTCCGTCGGCGAGTACCTCGTCACACGGCCAGAGCTGGGGATACGTAGTTCTCACCGACGCGAAAGTGTCCTTGATCGCGCCATCGTCGGTCACAGCCACGGATCACGTCGTCCAGGACGTCTCCGGACCGAGCGGGAGCTTGTCATGGAACGTCTCGGGGTCGTCGTCGACTCGTCCGATCACCTCACTCGTATCGCCCTTGAGCACCTTCTGGAAGTGGGGCTGAGCGGCAAGGTCGAGATCCTCACCCCGGGGGAACAGGCTCGGGCGCATGTCCTGGTGCACGCGACCCACTGGTTCGGCCCCGCGGTGGCGAGCCGGGTACGCCTGAAAGCGGTCGAGCTGGACGTCCCTGTCGTCCTCGTCGTCGACGCCCTCGACGAAGGGGACCTCCTGGCGACCGTACGCAGCCGGGTGGTCGCGGTCGCGCTCCGCTCGACGATCACGGCCGACTCGCTGGCCGACCACGTCGTCTGCGCCGCCGCCGGCGGCGCGGTGCTGCCGCCGGACCTGCTCGGCACCTTCCTGACCCAGGTGCGCAAGATCCACCGCGACCTGACCGCGCAACGCGGCGTCAATGAACTCAGCCTGTCGCAGCGGGAGGTCGACGTGCTGCGCCTGCTGGCCGAAGGGCACGACACCGGCGAGATCGGCAAGCGGCTCTCGTACTCGGAACGCACCATCAAGACCGTCCTGTCCACCGTGATCAACCGGCTCGGCGCACGCAACAGGGCCCACGCGGTGGCCAGCGCGATCCGGTCCGGCGTCGTGTGAACCCCGTGACCGAACTCCCGCCCGAACTCTTGCCTGAACTCCTGCCTGAACCCCTGCCTGAATCCGTGACGGACCCCGCATGCGCCGGAGGAAAATCCCTGAGCGCACCGCTGAGGCTCGCTGTACGTTGTGGGAGCGCGCTGGAGGCAGGTGTGTCGCGCGGGCGGTCGGCCGCGGCGTGACGCAGGCACCGCCATGAGGTCGAGAAAGGACCAGAGGCAGTGCCCACCCGAGCGCGACAGCTTTCCGAGGCAGGTCCACCGTGTTCCTGACGATCAGTACCACCGGCACCCCCGAGCGCCCCGCGACCGACCTCGGCTTCCTGCTGCACAAGCATCCCGACAACGCGCAGGGGTTCTCGACCTCCTACGGCACGGCCCACGTCTTCTACCCCGAGGCGAGCGCGGAGCGCTGCACGGCGGCCCTGCTCCTGGAGGTCGACGCGGTCGCCCTCGTCCGGCGCGGCAGGGGCAAGGGCCGTGGCGGAGCACCGGACGCGGCTCTCGCGCAGTACGTCAACGACCGTCCGTACGCGGCTTCGTCGCTGCTCGCCGTGGCGCTGAGCGGGGTTTTCACCAGCGCGATGAAGGGCGTGTGCCGTGCCAGGCCCGAGCTGCCCGCGCGGCCGCTGCCCCTGCGCGTCGAGGTGCCCGCGCTGCCGGCCCGCGGCGGCGCCGACGTCGTACGCGCCCTCTTCGAACCGCTCGGGTGGACGGTGAGCGCGGAACCCGTGGCGCTGGACACCGAGTTCCCGGAGTGGGGCGACTCGCGGTACGTGAGCCTCGTACTCGAGGGCGAGCAGCGCCTGGGTGACGCGCTGCGGCACCTGTACGTCCTGCTGCCGGTGCTCGACGACGCCAAGCACTACTGGGTCTCCTCCGACGAGGTGGACAAGCTGCTGCGGGCCGGGGAGGGCTGGCTGCCGGACCACCCGGAGCAGAAGCTGATCACCAGCCGCTATCTGTCGCGCCGTTGGTCGCTCACCAGGGAGGCCAGGGAGCGGCTGGAGCTGGTACGGCTCGCCGAGTCGGACGACAGCGCGGTCGAGGACATCGACAACGCCGTCGACGAGCAGAAGGACACCGAGGAGAAGCCCGTACCGCTCGCCGTGCTGCGACGGGACGCGGTCCTCACCGCGCTGCGGACGGCCGACGCCGCCCGGGTGCTCGATCTCGGGTGCGGGCAGGGCCAGTTGGTGCAGGAGCTGCTGAAGGACCCGCGCTTCACCGAGATCGTCGGGGTCGACGTGTCGATGCGGGCGCTCACCATCGCCTCGCGGCGGCTCAAGCTGGACCGGATGGGGGAGCGGCAGGCCGCGCGGGTCACGCTCGTCCAGGGTTCGCTCGCGTACACCGACAAGCGGCTCACGGGGTACGACGCCGCCGTGCTCAGCGAGGTGATCGAGCACCTCGACCTGCCGAGGCTGCCCGCCCTGGAGTACGCGGTGTTCGGCTCCGCGCGCCCCAGGACCGTGCTCGTGACGACGCCGAACGTCGAGTACAACGTCCGCTGGGAGACCCTCCCGGCCGGCCGCGCCCGGCACGGCGACCACCGCTTCGAGTGGACGCGCGCCGAGTTCCGGGCCTGGGCGGACACGGTGGCCGAACGGCACGGGTACGGCGTGGAGTTCGTCCCCGTCGGGCCCGACGACCCCGAGGTGGGGCCACCGACCCAGATGGCCGTCTTCACCCTGACGACGACCCGCCGGAACGCGAGAGAGGAGAGGGCCGCATGACCGACGACGAGACCGACAACCAGACCGACGACATGACCGGCAAGGGGCCCGACGACGCGACCGAGAACGCGGTGGGGAGCGCGGCCGAGAACTCGGCCGGGAACGCGGTCGGCGAGACCGCCGAGGTGCGTTCGCTGCCCGTCACCGACCTCTCCCTCGTCGTGCTGATCGGCGCCTCCGGGTCCGGCAAGTCCACCTTCGCCCGGCGGCACTTCAAGCCCACCGAGGTCATCTCGTCGGACTTCTGCCGGGGTCTGGTCGCCGACGACGAGAACGACCAGGGCGCCAGCAAGGACGCCTTCGACGTCCTGCACTACATCGCGGGCAAACGGCTCGCGGCGGGCCGGCGCACCGTCGTGGACGCGACCAGCGTGCAGCAGGAGAGCCGCAGGCAGCTGATCGAGCTGGCCAGGAAGCACGACGTGCTGCCCATCGCCATCGTGCTCGACGTGCCCGAGGAGGTGTGCGCCGAGCGCAACGCCTCGCGCACCGACCGTGCCGACATGCCGCGCCGTGTCATCCAGCGGCACATCCGCGAACTGCGCCGCTCCTTGCGGCACTTGGAGCGGGAGGGATTCAGGAAGGTGCACATCCTGCGGGGTGTGGAGGCGGTCGAGACCGCCGAGGTGCGCACCGAGAAGCGGTACAACGACCTGACCCACCTCACCGGACCGTTCGACATCATCGGCGACGTCCACGGCTGCGCCGCCGAACTGGAAGCGCTGCTGGGCAAGTTGGGCTACGCGGACGGCGTGCACCCCGAGGGGCGTACGGCCGTGTTCGTCGGTGACCTCGTCGACCGCGGCCCCGACTCCCCGGGCGTCCTGCGCCGGGTGATGTCGATGGTCGGCTCGGGCGACGCGCTGTGCGTGCCGGGCAACCACGAGAACAAGTACGGCCGTCACCTCAAGGGCCGCAAGGTCCGGCACACCCACGGCCTCGCCGAGACCGTCGAGCAGATGGAGCGCGAGAGCGACGAGTTCAGGCAGCGGGTACGGGAGTTCGTGGACGGGCTCGTCAGCCACTACGTCCTGGACGGCGGCAACCTCGTCGTCTGCCACGCGGGCCTGCCCGAGAAGTACCACGGCCGCACCTCGGGCCGGGTGCGCTCGCACGCGCTGTACGGCGAGACCACCGGTGAGACCGACGAGTTCGGGCTGCCGGTGCGCTACCCGTGGGCCGAGGACTACCGGGGCCGGGCGGCGGTCGTCTACGGCCACACCCCCGTGCCGGAGGCCACCTGGCTCAACAACACCATCTGCCTGGACACCGGAGCCGTGTTCGGCGGCAAGCTCACCGCGCTGCGCTGGCCGGAGCGCGAACTCGTCGACGTACCGGCCGAGCGCGTCTGGTACGAGCCTCTCCGGCCGCTGGTCTCCGAGGCGCCGGGCGGTCACGAGGGCAGGCCGCTCGACCTAGCGGACGTGCACGGCCGGCGGGTCGTCGAGACCCGGCACGCGGGGCGGGTCTCCGTGCGCGAGGAGAACGCGGCGGCGGCCCTGGAGGTCATGAGCCGCTTCGCGGTGGACCCGCGCCTGATGCCGTACCTGCCGCCGACCATGGCACCCACGGCGACCTCGAGGGTGGAGGGCTACCTGGAGCACCCGGCGGAGGCCTTCGAGCAGTACCGGGCGGACGGGGTCGCGCGGGTCGTCTGCGAGGAGAAGCACATGGGGTCGCGGGCGGTGGCGCTGGTCTGCCGGGACGCCACGGCCGCGCGCGAGCGGTTCGGAGCGGCGACCGAGGTCTCCGGAGCGCTCTACACCCGTACCGGACGGCCCTTCTTCGATGACCCGGCCATGACCGAGGAGATCCTCGGCCGGGTGCGGGACGCCGTCACGGCGGCCGGTCTGTGGGCGGAGCTGGGGACGGACTGGGTGCTGCTCGACGCCGAGCTGCTGCCCTGGTCGCTGAAGGCGTCCGGGCTGCTGCGCTCGCAGTACGCGGCCGTCGGGGCGGCGGCCGGGGCGGTCTTCCCGGGCGCCACGGCCGCCCTGGAGGGAGCCGCGGCACGTGGCGTGGACGTCGGGGACCTGCTGGCCAGGCAGCGCGAACGGGCCGTCGACGCGGCATCCTTCACCGACGCGTACCGGCGCTACTGCTGGCCCACGTCCGGTCTGGAGGGAGTGCGGCTCGCACCCTTCCAGCTCCTCGCCACCCAGGGCCGGAGCCTGACGGGTGTCCCGCACGACGAGCAACTGGCCCTGATCGACCGGCTGGTGACGGCCGACACGTCCGGGCTGCTGGGCACCACCCGGCGCCTCTTCGTCGACACGGCCGACCCGGCGTCGGTGCGGGCCGGCGTCGACTGGTGGCTGGAGATGACCGGCCGCGGCGGCGAGGGCATGGTCGTCAAACCGCTCGGCGCGCTGGTACGCGGCGAACGGGGCCGCCTGGTCCAGCCCGGCATCAAGTGCCGGGGCCGGGAGTACCTGCGGATCATCTACGGCCCCGAGTACACCAGGCCCGAGAACCTCGACCGGCTGCGGGGGCGCTTCCTCGACCACAAGCGCTCGCTGGCCCTCCGCGAGTACGCGCTGGGCCTGGAGGCCCTGGACCGGCTGGCGGAGGGTGAGCCGCTGTGGCGGGTGCACGAGGCGGTGTTCGGCGTCCTGGCCCTGGAGTCGGAACCGGTGGACCCACGGCTGTAAGGGGTCGCGTCCCTGGGGGCGCGGGGAACTGCGCGATCTTTTGGCGGGCGTCTGGGACGCAGCCCCCAGGGACGGGAAGGGAAGAGAAGGCAAGAGAAGGCAAGAGAAGGGAAGGGGCGGCGGGGGCGAAAACCGCCCCTCACCCCACCAACCGCAGCCTCTCCCCGCACACCCCCACCCGCACCGACTGCCCCCACGTCAACTCCAACGCATCCCCCTCCATCCCGTCCCCGAACGCGATCAGCCGTTCGGACTCGACGGTGAGCGTGAGCCGGGACGCGGCCGACAGCACGCCGGCCACCCGGGACGTACCGGTGACCGGTGAGGGCCACGCCTCCCGGACGAACCACACCAGACGCTCCTCCGTCGGCCGCGGAAGCGGCAGGGAGCCACCCCGCCCCTCCCACACCGACCGGATCCACCCGGTCGCCCCCGTCCCGGTCCCCACCAGCACCCCGGAGGAGGCCTGCGCCTCCACGGCACCCCCGCCGTCCTTGTCCCCGCCGCCCTCAAGACCCAGGCGGTACCGCACGGTCTGGTGCCCGGCCGCGCCCAGGTAGATCTCGTTAAGGGCGAGCAACCGCTGGGTGTCGTCGGCGACCGCCTCGACCATGGTGAGCTCGTCGACGCCGGTGGCCGTCGAGGGCGCCGCGCGCAGCAGCCGCGCCGCGTCCGCGGGACGGTGGCGGACCAGGACCCCCGGATTGCGCCCGGGGTCCGAGTCGATGCCCACCACCGGCTGTCCGGCGAGGTACTTGGCCACGTTCGCCACCAGACCGTCCTGGCCGACCACGACCACCACGTCCTCAGGTGCGAACAGGAACCGGTCCAGATCGGCCCGCTCCACCCGGCTCTGACGCCAGGTCAGCGGAATGGCGGAGGTCACGTCCGTCAGCGCGCGCCGGGTGCGGTGGTGGCGTTCGGCGACCTCCTCGATGCTCCGGCCGCGGGAGGAGAGGAAGAAGGCGGCCTGTCCGTGCGTGCCGTGGTGGGCCACCAACTCCTCGTACTCCGTGGTGCGGTGGACGATCACGACCCGCGGGGCGAGGCTCATGTCCCGTCCCGCACACCCAGCTTGGCCAGCAGACCGGTCAGCACGTCCGGCGAGATGGTCAGGCTGTCGATGCTGGGCAGGTTCTCCGCCAGCCGCGTCCCGGTCAGCGCGTGCAGTACGGCGACGTCGACCTCGGCGTGCACCCGCAGCCAGGCGGCCTGGGCCTGCGCCCGAGCCTCCCCGACCTCACGGGCCGCTTCGGCCTCCGCCCGCGCGAGCCGTACGGAACGGGTCGCCTCGGCGTCCGCGAGCCGTACCGTACGGGCGGCCTCGGCCGTGGCGTGGACCGTGTCCGCCGCCGCGTGCTCCTCCGCCTCACGGCGCGTGTTCGTACCGCGCTGCTCGACCAACTGCTCCTCGCGCCGGGCGAGTTCGATCTGGCTCGCGAGTTCGTTCTCGGCGATCGTGCGCTCCCGCTCGACGGCCACCGCCCGCCGTTCGTACGTGGCGCGGTCCGCCTCCTGCTGGATCTGCTCGCGGGCCGGTGTGCGCAGCGCCCGTTCCACCTCGGGCTCCGGGCGCAGCGCCACCACGCGGACGGCGACCACCTCGATGCCGGTGGCGGGCAGGCGTGGCTCGGCGGCCAGCCCAGCCGAGACCCGGTCCCGTACCGCCGCCACGCCGTCGACCAGCGCCGACGCCAGTGTCGTACGGGCCAGTACGTCCAGTGCGTGCTGCTGGGCCGTCTCGGTCAGCAGGGTGCCCAGCTGCTCCAGCGGGGCGCCTCGCCATACTCCGGTGTCCGGGTCGATGGAGAAGTCCAGGCGGGCCGAGGCGAGCGCCGGGTCGCTGACCCGGTAGGTGACGGTCGCCTGTACGGCCACGTCCTGGAAGTCGGACGTACGGGCATGGAAGGTCATCGCCAGCTCGCGGTCGTCCACCGGGATCTCGGACAGTGCGGCGGTCAGCGCGCGGAACCAGAAGCTGAGTCCGGGACCGTCGTGCAGCAGCTGTCCGCCGCGGTGGTGCCTGATGTGTGCCGTCGGAGCGCCGCGCAGGTGGCGGCGGCCCAGGCGCCGGGTGATGTCGGCCATCGGATCCCCTCGTTTCTCGTCTGTTGGACGATAACCGGCCACCCTGTTTATCGTCAAGGGGACGAGAAATGGGAACGAGGAGGGACGGGGCGGCGGGTAGGGGGACGGGGAGGGGACGGAAGGAATCAGGGGCGAACCAGCCGCCGCTCGGCGGGTCAACCTGCCCCTCAGTGGTCAGGATGGAGTCATGGGATTCCATGTCGACTCCGAGGCCGGGCGGCTGCGCCGCGTCATCCTGCACCGGCCGGATCTAGAGCTCAAGCGGCTCACGCCCAGCAACAAGGACGCGCTGCTCTTCGACGACGTGCTGTGGGTGCGCAGGGCCCGCGCGGAGCACGACGGGTTCGCGGACGTCCTGCGGGACCGCGGAGTCACCGTCCACCTCTTCGGCGACCTGCTGACCGAGACCGTGGTCATCCCGGAGGCCCGGTCGCTCGTCCTGGACCGGGTCTTCGACGAGAAGGAGTACGGGCCGCTCGCCACCGACCATCTGCGGGCCGCCTTCGAGACCCTGCCGGCCGGTGAGCTGGCCGAGGCGCTGGTCGGCGGGATGACCAAGCGGGAGTTCCTCCAGGCGCACCCCGAGCCGACGTCCGTGCGCTTCCATGTCATGGACCTCGACGACTTCCTGCTCGGGCCGCTGCCCAACCACCTCTTCACCCGGGACACCTCCGCCTGGATCTACGACGGCGTCTCCATCAACGCCATGCGCTGGCCGGCGCGCAAGCGCGAGACCGTGCACTTCGAGGCGATCTACCGGCACCATCCGCTCTTCCGCGACGAGACGTTCCACGTCTGGTCCGAGGGGCAGGCCGACTACCCGTCCACCATCGAGGGCGGCGACGTGCTCGTCATCGGCAACGGCGCGGTGCTCATCGGCATGAGCGAGCGGACCACCCCGCAAGCCGTGGAGATGCTCGCGCACAAGCTCTTCGCCACCGGTTCGGCGCAGACGATCGTGGCGCTCGACATGCCCAAGAAGCGGGCCCTCATGCACCTCGACACGGTGATGACGATGGTCGACGGCGACACCTTCACCCAGTACGCGGGGCTCGGCATGCTCCGCTCGTACACCATCGAGCCGGGCGTCGGGGACAAGGAACTGAAGGTCACCGACCATCCGCCGGAGCACATGCACCGCGCGATCGCCGCGGCGCTCGGGCTGAGCCGGATCCGGGTGCTGACCGCCACCCAGGACGTCCACGCCGCCGAGCGCGAACAGTGGGACGACGGCTGCAACGTCCTCGCGGTCGAACCGGGTGTCGTCGTCGCCTACGAGCGGAACCAGACCACGAACACCCATCTGCGCAAGCAGGGCATCGAGGTGATCGAGATCCCGGGGAGCGAACTGGGGCGGGGAAGGGGCGGCCCGCGCTGTATGAGCTGCCCGGTCGAGCGGGATCCCGTGGGTCGCTAGTCGGTGGAGGGGTCGGGTGGTGGGGGCGGGTCCGGTGGGGCTCGACGGGGGCCGTATAGAAATGTGGGACGTCGTATAGAATTCCAAGAGTCCCTGTTTACGTAACCCTGGAGCGCCCTCATGGCGACAGTCCCGTACGCCCTCGCCGGCCGCCACTTCCTGAAGGAGCTGGACTTCACGAAGGAGGAGTTCCGTGGCCTGATAGAGCTAGCCGCCGAGCTGAAGGCCGCCAAGAAGGCCGGGACGGAGACCCAGTACCTGCGGGGCCGCAACATCGCGCTGATCTTCGAGAAGACGTCGACGCGCACGCGCTGCGCCTTCGAGGTCGCGGCGGCGGACCAGGGCGCGTCGACCACGTACCTCGACCCGTCCGGCTCGCAGATAGGGCACAAGGAGTCCGTGAAGGACACCGCCCGGGTGCTCGGCCGGATGTTCCACGCGATCCAGTACCGGGGCGACAGCCAGGAAGGGGTCGAGGAGCTGGCGGCCCACGCCGGGGTGCCCGTCTACAACGGCCTGACCGACGCCTGGCACCCGACCCAGCTGCTGGCCGACGTGCTCACGATGGTCGAGCACTCCGCCAAGCCGCTGGCCGAGATCGCCTTCGCCTACCTGGGCGACGCCCGGTTCAACATGGGCAACTCGTACCTGATCACCGGCGCGCTGCTCGGCATGGACGTACGGATCGTGGCGCCCAGGTCCTACTGGCCCGCCGAGGAGGTCGTGGACCAGGCGCGCGAGCTCGCGGTGCGCAGCGGGGCCCGGATCACGCTCACCGAGGACGTCGCCGGGGGTGTCCTGGGGGCCGACTTCGTCGCGACGGACGTGTGGGTGTCCATGGGGGAGCCCAAGGAGGTCTGGGACGAGCGCATCGTGGCCCTCGGTCCGTACGCGGTGACGATGGACGTCCTGCGGGCCACCGGCAACGCCGACGTCAAGTTCCTGCACTGCCTGCCGGCCTTCCACGACCTGGGCACCAAGGTCGGCCGCGAGATCCACGAGCGGCACGGCCTGGACTCCCTGGAGGTCACCGACGAGGTCTTCGAGTCGGAGCACTCGGTCGTCTTCGACGAGGCGGAGAACCGGCTGCACACGATCAAGGCGATATTGGTGGCGACGCTGGCCTGAGCGGCGTGCGCGGCGTGCGTCACGTCGCCGGCTGCCGCTGGTGCGGTACCACCGGCAGCCGGAACCAGACCGCCTTGCCCGACTCGGTCGGGCGGTGCCCGCACGACGAGCTGAGGGCGCGGATCAGCAGCAGCCCGCGGCCGTGCTCCTGCCAGGGGTCGGGCTCGCAGGGCGGGTCGGGGACCGTGAGGTCGGCCGGCGGGTCGGGGTCGGGGTCGTGCACCTCGACCTGGCAGCCGGTGGGCAGCAGTTCCACGACCAGCTCGATGGGCGCGTCGCCTGTGGTGTGCTCCACGGCGTTGGCCACCAGCTCCGCGGTGAGCAGCTCAGCGGTGTCGCTGTCGGCGGTGTGCTCGATCTCGGCGAGCGCGGTACGCACCAGCGCGCGGGCCACCGGCACGGCCGCGACGGTGTGCGGCAGTGCGATGCGCCAGGAGGCCGGGGCGGATGGCTCGTGCAAGGCAGGTCCGTTCATGGAGCAAGATGTCCTGCTTTCAACTTTAGGTAGGGTACGTCGCGACCGGACAGAGGCGCTCGGCGGGTTCTTTCGGGACGTTCGGCCCGGTGCCCCGGAGTCCCCCTCAGCGGTCCTGGGACACGTCTGCGTCCGGTACGCCCGCGAAGGCGGCCCCGGTGTTCCGCAGCCGCTGGTGCAGGGCCCGGAAGACGGCCGAGGAACGGGCCCCGGGCCAGTCAGGGGGCAGCAGGGCTGGCGGCAGCCCCGGATCGGCGTAGGGGAGATGGCGCCAGGAGTCGAGGGCGAGCAGATAGTCGCGGTACGCCTCTTCGGGCTCCGGCGGGATGTCGGCCCGTGCCTCCCAGTCGCGCAGGACGCACGCGTGGCGGTCGAGGAAGGCCTCGTGCTGCTTGGCGATGGCGGTCAGGTCCCACCAGCGGGCGACCGCCTCCGCCGTCGGCGCGTACCCCAGATGCGTGCCGCGGAACAGCTCCACGTACGGGTCGAGCCGTAGCCGTTCCAGCGTGTGGCGGGTCTCCTCGTAGAGGCGGGCCGGGGCGATCCACACCCCCGGGGCGGCCGTTCCGAAGCCGAGGCCCGACAGGTGCGAGCGCAGTACGTGACGTTTCTGCCGCTCGGACTCCGGCACGGAGAACACCGCGAGGACCCAGGTGTCGTCCCCGGGCGGCGAGGCCGCGTAGACCCGGCGGTCGCCGTCGTCGAGGAGCTGCCGCGCGTCGGGCGACAGCACGTACCCGGCGGCGCCGGCCTCCGTACGGGCCGGCAGGAGCAGCCCGCGACGCTTGAGCCGGGACACCGACGAACGCACGGCGGGCGCGTCGACGCCGACCGCCGCGAGGAGCCGGATCAGCTCGGCCACGGGTACGGGACCAGGGGCGAAGCGGCCGTACGCGCCGTAGAAGGTGACGATGAGGGACCGGGGTGCGTGCTGCTCGGACACGTCGGTCACTCTAGATCGTGACCCTCCCGGGAGATCAGGCGGCGACGGTCAGCAGCCCGACCGGCACCCGGTGCGGACCGACGACCCGCCCGTCGGGGAGCAGCGCGCCGGTGTCGTCGAAGACGATCGCGCCGTCGCACAGCAGGTACCAGCCCTGCTCGGGGTGCGCGGAGACGATGTGCGCGTCGCCGTGGCGGAAGCCGTCGGAACGGTCGGCGCGACCGGAACGGCTGGAGTCGTCGGAGCGGCCGGCGGACGGGCACGAAAGCTGGCGAGAACACATGGTGGGCCTCCACGTGCGGGGAGTTGAGCGGCGTTTTCGTCGCCCGTATGGATAGACCATGCGCTCGCCGCGAACTCATCGGAACCGCCGGGCGGGAAGCGTGACAACACGCGGACAACACTCGGACGGGCCCGATACGGACGATGCCGACTCGCCACCAAAGGAGTGAGGCTCGCCGTCGCAGGGGCGAGGATCACACGCGCGGGCGCGCCGGGCCGGTACGTGTAAAGGCCCCCACCCAGGAGGTACTCCGATGCGAACGCGCCAGGTCATGCACCAGGTCATGGGCACAGCCACCGGTGTGGCGCTGCTGCTGCTCGCCGCCCCGTCCGCCGAAGCCCTGTCCCAACCGGCCCGATCCGCCGGGCCGTTCGAGACGGTGACCGTCGACCCGACGGCCCGCCTCGCCGCGGACGGCACCGTCACCCTGTCCGGCACCTACCGCTGCACGGGCAGCAACGGCCCGGTCTTCGTCAGCTCCTCCCTGAGCCAGGGGGAGTCCCGCTCGCGCAAGGGCGTCGGCGGTACCTCCGCGGTCTGTGACGGCGCCCAGCACCGCTGGACGAACACCGACCGTACGGAGCCGGGCCGGTTCAGGCGCGGCGCGGCGAAGGTCGAGGCGACGCTGATGGAACTGCGCTCGGGCGGCCTCCCGCTGCCGTACTTCCACGCGACCCGGAAGCAGGACGTCACGTTGACCCGTTGACCCGCTGACGAAAGCGCGCTGCTCCCCGCACGTACCCCGCACGCACACGCCCCGGCCCGTTCTCCGTGCCCGACACGCCGGAGAGCGGGCCGGTCCGTGTCGACGGTCAGCCCGACGCGGCGGCCCGCATCTGTTCCGTCAGTCGCTCCAGTTCGGACGTGGTCGCGGACGAGGCGTCACTGAGGCCGCTGTGTACGGCTGTCCGGCTCCGCAGGAAGCGCCGGAGCAGGGCCACGAGCAGCCCTTCCGGCAGGGTCCGCAGCGCGGCGAACCCGCGAGGGACCGGCGGCGTCGCCAGGGCGGCGAGGTTCCGCCGCATGAGGCGGAGCATGCCGAGGACCGCGTCCGGATCGTCGGCCAGCGCCACCGGGCCGCCCGCCGCGTACACCGCCTGCCCGAGTGGTACCTCGAACGCGGCGTGCGTCGTGAGCCAGGCGTCGATCCGCGGCTCGGCCCTGGCGTTGATCCCGGTGGTGCGGAACGTCCGTACGATCCGCTCCAGTCGCGGGGTGGTACGGCCGTCGGGTTCGCCGATCGGCATCGGGACCCGGCGGGTCATGAAGGTGGCCGCGCGGTGGCGGACCACGTCGCCGTCCGTCGTGCCGCCGAACGTGGGGAAGCCGAGCAGCACCCGCTCGTGGCCGATCACCGTGCCCAGCGGCTCCGCGCCGGCCGCCCAGTTGAGCAGGAACAGCACGTCGCCCTCGACGTCGGCGAGCGACTTCAGCACCGCCTCCACCTGGTGGGTACGGACGCAGACGGCGATCAGGTCGTACGCGTCGGCCGGATGCTCGACCACGGGCACCGGTACGTGTCTGACGGCCGGGCCGTCTCCCTCCGCGAGCCGTACGCCGTGCCGGCGCAGGGCGGCCAGGCGCTCGCCCCGGGCGAGGAGCGAGACGTCGTGGCCGGCCTCGTGCATGTGTGTGGCGAACAGGCTGCCGGTGACCCCGGCGCCGTAGACGAGCAGTTTCATGGCAACCCTCAATGCGGTCTATGTGGTCTCTGCGACCTGCGTGGCCTACGTGGTCCCCGCGTGGGTCCCCTGCGTGGTCTACGCGGCCGCGTGTCAGTCATACGTTCGTTTGATTCAAACATATGTATAGTCGCACACATGGCGCCACCCGATACCCGCACCCAGATCCTCGACGCGGCCGAACGACTCTTCGCCGAGCGCGGGTACCGCGGCACGTCGGTCCGCGCGATCACCGACCTCGCCGGGGCGAACCTGGCCGCCGTCGGGTACCACTTCGGCTCGAAGGCGGAACTCCTGGCCGCGGTCGCCCGCCGCGTGATCGAACCCATCAACGCCGCGCAGTGTGCCGGGCTCGACCGGCTGCTCGCCCGGACCCCGGACCCGTCGGTCGCCGAACTGGTGGAGGCGTTCGCGGGGCCGATGTTCGACGGGATGCGGGCCGGCGACGAGGGCGGTGCCCGGACGTCCCGGCTGATCGTGACGATCCTCAGCGACCCGGCCGAGGAGGTGCGCAGCTGGACCGGCCCGGCCGAGGCCACCGTCCGTGACCGCTACGTGGCGGCCTTCGGGCGCGCCCTGCCGGGCCTCGCCCAGGAGGAGCTGTGGTTCCGGATGCGGGGGCTGCTCGCCGTGACGGCCGTGGACCGCGTCGAGGTCTACAACCGGCCCTCCCCGGACTGCCCGTCCCCGGTGGCGGGCGAGGCGGCCCGGCGCTGGGCGATCACGTTCCTGGCGGCGGCGATGAGCGCGCCACCGAGCGGGACCTGACGACCGCGCCGGGCCGGACGCACGGCCGGTTGTCAGGCCGGACGCCGCCGGGCCGGCCGAGGGGCCGCGGGCCTCAGGCGTCGACCTCGTACTGGCCGAACTCGATGAAGTAGCGCAGCGTTTCCGGGGTGTTGTCGTCCAGGACCGCGTTCGCCGCCGCGCGCAGGGCGGCGCTGATGCCGGGATCGGCCAGGATACGGGCGACGGCGACGCTGTCGTCCTCGGCCTGCGCGAGGCGGAGCCCGGTTTCGAGGAACGCGCGCACGGCCTCCGGGCTGCCGTCGTCGAGGGCCTTGCCGGCCTCGCGGATGACGGCCCTGCCGTTGTCGGGGGCGGCCAGGATGCGCGCGATGGCGACGCTGTCGTCCTCGGCCTGCGCGAGGCGGTAACCGGTATCGAGCCAGGCGAGCATCTCGGCCACGGTGCCGTTGTCGAGGAGGGCGTCGGCCTCCCGGGTCACGCGCTTGCCGCTGTCGGGGTCGGCCAGGATGCGGAGGATCGCGATGCGCAGGTCGTCCGGGTCCGTCTCGTCGTAGGAGGAGCCCGGGTCCGAGGCCGTGGCGGCGGTCGACGGCGTCGCGGCGGCGGCGAAGGACGGTGTGGAGAACAGCAGGGCCGGGGCAAGGGCGCCGGCGGCGACGGCGAGTATCACGCGGGTCGGTCGGGTCGGTCTCACTGAGCGAACCACCTTCTGTCGTAGTCAGGGGTCTGACGGGGCACAGCGGGGGAATCGTCTCGAAGACGCCCGGACCGGCGCACTGTCCGGATCACGCAGTCTTCGCCGGTCCCTCGTTGCCCATGCCTGAACCCGCCAGGGCCGGATGCCGGATGCCGGGCCCTTGACGACACACACGCGCGCGGCCGGTCACCTCCCGCAGGTCGCAGACCGCAGGAAAGGGACTGGCCGCGCGCGCGTGCGGCCGCTCGCTCGGCTCAGCCGCAGGCGTCGATCGCGTCGGTGTAGTACGCGAACGCGGCCTGGGTCGCAGTTCCGGCGACCCCGTCGACGTCCAGCTCGAAGGGGGTGACGGCGTTGAGGAAGCGTTGCAGCGCGGCGATCGTGTCGGGTCCGACGACTCCGTCGATGCTGCCGGGTTTGTAGCCGTGGTCGCTCAGCAGCCTCTGCGCCGCCGTCCAGCTGTTGGTGCCCAGCTGTCCGTCGATCGTGCCGGGGGAGTACCCATGGCCCCGCAGGTAGCACTGCCAGCTCTTCGCCTGGGCGGTGTTCAGTCCCAGGTTGACCACGGCGAGCGTGCCGATCTCGCCGTTCACGACCCGCTGTTGCTGTTGCTGGGCCGGTGCGGGGGCTGCCATGGCCGTGCCCGCGGTGGCCAGACCGCCGGCGGCGATGCCGACCGCGGCGGTGGCACTGACGAGTGCCTTCGTGAGAACTCGCATGTTGTTCCCCTCCGTTGACGTGCGGTGATTCCTGAGAGGTCCCGCTCGCTGATCTGCTGGGATGCCGCTCGCCGTGTCGCTACGGCGGGACTGAGCGGTCCTGAGGTACCTGACGGGACGCGGACGGCCTCCCTCTCCCGTGGGAAGAGAAAGGCCGCGGCATGTGTGCGGTCGTCGGGTCGGCTCAGCAGCCGAAGGAGTTGAAGTCCCAGAACGCGGCTTGGGTCGCCGGTCCGGCGACTCCGTCGACATCAAGGTCGTAGCCCCAGCTGTTCAGGTATTTCTGCAGTGCGCTGATCGTGTTGGGCCCGACGATTCCATCGGGAGTACCGGCACCGAGGCCCCTGCTGTTGAACAGCTTCTGCGCTGCCGTCCAGCTGCTGCTGCCCAGCTGCCCGTCGATCGCGCCCGGGTCGTAGCCACTGTCCTCCAGCCAGCACTGCCAGTTCTTGGCTCGGGTGGTGTTCAGTCCCAGGTTGACCACCGCGAGTGTGCCGATCTCGCCGGTCGCCGTCTGGTGCTGGGTGGGTGCGGGGGCTGCCATGGCCGTGCCCGCGGTGGCCAGGCCGCCGGCGGCGATGCCGATCGCGGCGGTGGCACTGACGAGTGCCTTCGTGAGAGCTCGCATGTTGTTCCCCTCCGTTGACGTGCGGTGAACGGGGCCCGGCCTCACCGGGCCGGCTCCACGACGAGACTGCGGCTTCGGTGCGCTGCCCGGCCACGGTTGACGCAGAAGTGGCGTCCTCCCGGGACGTCCCACCCACCGACCTGCTGGGATGTCACCCGCCGCGTCGGCACCGCGGGACGCCCGCGCGCAGGAGTGGCCGGATTTGCACGAGGGCTTGGAGGGCGCTCCGTGGGCTCCGTGACGATTGCTGCACAATGAAACTGGAATATGAGGGGCCGGATCAGCGGCCCCTGACGCGAGCGGGGGAAACATGTCGCGTTGGAAAGAACTGCCTGCCGAACTGCATCCACAGGTGCACCAGTTGATCGTGCGGCTGCGCAGGCTGAAGGACCGCGGCGAGCTGAGTACGCGTCAACTGGCCGCGAAGACCGGGTACAGCGCGAGGTCGTGGCAGCGGTATCTGAACGGCAGGTCGCTGCCGCCCCGGGAGGCCGTCGAGGCGGCGGCCCGTGTCGGCGGTGACGATCCGGCCAGGTTGCTCGTGCTGCACGAGATCGCCGCCGAGCGCTGGGCGGAGGGACGCGCGGCCGCCCCCGGTGCCGAGGCCGGTGCCACGAAGAGCGGCACGGAAAGCGGCACGGAGCGTGACACGGAAAGCGTCTCTGACGACAACCCGGTGGCGCCGCACCACGTGCCCACGGAGCAGCGGCCGTACGGGCGTTTCCCGCGCGTCGCTGTCACGGCCGGAGCGGTGGCCCTGGTGCTGTCCGTCTCCGCGGTGCTCCTGCTGGCCGTGCGGCTCGCCGACGTCCGTACGCAGCTCGCGGACGCCCGCGCCGTCACGGTCGGGGCGACCCCGGCCATCGTGACGGAGTCCCTGGTGCCGGTCTCGTACACCTGCAGGCTGGAGCAACACGACGGCCGCTGGTACGCGGGCCTGAGCCGCACCACGGACACCATCCTGGCGTACACCCACGTGGGGCCGGAAGTCGCCGAGGCGCAGTGCCTGCTGCGCCGGACGGGCATCCCGCCGGGGGACATCGACGGCATCTTCGGCCCGGAGACACAGCGCGCGGTGCAGAACGTCCAGAAGCGGGACGGGCTCGTCGTGGACGGTGTCATCGGCCCGCACACCTGGAAGGCCCTGCGGGGGGCGGCGCCCGAGTGACCGCGGAACGCAGCCGGCTGGCCACGGCGCTGCGGGAGCTGCGGGCCCGTACGGGGCTGAGCCTGGCGGCGCTGTCGGAGCGGACGGCGTACAGCAAGTCCTCGTGGGAGCGCTACCTCAACGGCAAGAGCCTGCCCCCTCGCCAGGCCGTGATGGAACTGTGCCGGGTCGCGAACGAACCGGCGGGCCGCCTGCTGGCCCTGTGGGAGATCGCCGAGTCGGACTGGAGGGGACGCGCGGCGGTCCCGCTCCCTTCTCCGGCCTCGACCACAGCCATCGCCACCGTCACAGCAGAACCGGGGCCACCACCGCCGTTGCCGTTGCCACTGTCGCAGTCGCTGCCGGGCGGATCGCCGCAGCCCTCCGGTACCGGCCTGCCGCGCCGCCGCAAGGGCCGGCTCATGGTCGTACTGGCATCGGTGTACGCCGTGGTCGTCGGTGGTGTGGCACTGGGCCTCTTCCTGCTGCCGGGCAAGGAGGCTCCGGGGGACGAGCCGCTGTCGGCCTCAGCTCCGTACTCGCTCGCGCCCCAGTGCCACGGAGCGGCCTGCGACGGCCGGGATCCGATGCGTCTGCTCTGCGGCATCGGCCCCGACAACCTCGCCACGTACCGCACCACCACCGGTGCCCACGTGGAACTGCGCTACAGCAAGAAGTGCGGCGCGAGCTGGGCCAGGGTGTGGGGGACCCGGGTCGGCGACCGGGTGGAGGTCACGGTGGGCGGCCCGACCCGCGAGGTGCGTATCGAGGACACGGTCGACACGGAGACCTACGTCTACACCGAGATGAGCGAGGCCCACCCCGGCAGCACGGTCCGGGCCTGCTTCCGTCCCGCGTCGGCCGACGGTGAGCGGGAGTGTGTCGAGGCCCGCGTGGGTGAGGGCTCCGCCACGCGATCGTCGTGACGGCGCCGCCCCCTCCCGTACCAGCGTCGTGGCCGGTACGGGAGAGGGGCGGCGCCGACGCGGTGTTCAGTACTGCTCGGTCTCCACGAACCCGGCGTCCACGTCGTCGTCGTCCGCACCGACGGCGGCGGCGGTCGGGTCGAATCCGGGAGGGCTGTCCTTGAGACCCAGGCCCATGCCGGCGAGCTTGGCCTTGACCTCGTCGATCGACTTCGCGCCGAAGTTGCGGATGTCGAGCAGGTCGGCCTCGGAGCGGGCCACGAGCTCACCCACCGAGTGGACACCCTCGCGCTTGAGGCAGTTGTACGACCGGACGGTGAGCTCGAGCTCCTCGATCGGCATCACCAGGTCGGCGGCGAGGGCGGCGTCGATCGGCGACGGGCCCATGTCGATGCCCTCGGCGTCGATGTTGAGCTCGCGCGCCAGGCC
>NZ_JBLFJV010000049.1:0-11047 GCF_047444975.1 Streptomyces sp. CWNU-52B
GCGAGGTTGGCGCGGGCGGTGAGCGTGTCGGGGTGCTCGCCGCCCAGCAGCCGCTCCGCGTCGGCCACCATGTCTCGCCAGTATGTGGTGGCGGAAGCGGCCAGGCCGGTGTTGAGGAGGCTGTTGCCCGCGCGATACAGCACGGGGTGCCCTTCGGGTTGCCAGAGGTGGTCACCGGTGTGGTGGGCGAGGGCGCTGGTGTTCGCGCGCAGGGCAGCTGTCTGGTCGACGTGGTGCTGATCGAGGTCCGGCCAGATCTGGAGGAGAGCGTCGGCTGCTGCGGTGGTGAGCGCTGGTACGTCGGTGGCGGAGGTGGTTTCGCGGGTGGCGCGGGCGGTGAGGGCGTGGATGCTGACGGCGCGGGGTTCGGCGCGGGTGTCGCAGGTGAGCAGTGCGTAGCGGTGCAGTAGTCGCAGGGTCGAGTGGGTCTGTTCGGCCGTGGCGGGTGCGGGGTGCGTGGTGGTGTCGTCTTGCGAGGGCGGAGGCGGGGTGCGGTGGGTGGCGAGGTGGTTGAGAAGGGCAGAGGTGTTCCACAGGGCATGGGGGTGGCCGGCGGGATCAAGGAGGGCAGTCAGGCGCAGGACTGCGGTAGCAAGGCCAGTGGTGTCGGCGGCCTGTGCGGCGTCGAGGGACAGCAGGAGAGCAGTGGTGATCTGAGTGGGCTGGGTCGGTTTGTGGTAACCCTCGGTATCGGCTGTCGCCGGCATGACCTTCTCCAGCCGGGCGCGACGGTCGTTGAACAGGCGCAGGTATGCGCCGGCGCTGAGTTCTTCGTTGATCATGTGGGCGGCGGCCATGCCGAGTCCCAGCGGGAGGTGTCCCAGGGCTTCGGCGAGTTGCGTCGTGTCGTCGTCGAGAAGATGGCTCATGTTCTCGGCGGCGAGGCGTTGCTCCAGGTAGGCGGCGGACTCGGCAGGGGTATAGACGTCGATGTCGACGCGGATGCGGCCGTTGCCGGTCAGACGTGCGTCTCTGCGCCGGGTAGTGGCCAGGACATGGCCGGTGCCGGTCAGGCTGACGGGCCACCAGGGGTCGACGGTGTCCGGGTCGGTGATGTCGTCCAGGACCACGAGCCACCGTTCCCGCGTGGTGCGCAACCACTGCAGCAGCAGGTGGGCGTCTGCTTCCAGATCCTGGCCGGACGTTCCGGGCAGTTCCAGAAGGGCGGCGGCCTCGGCATAGCGGGCGATCACCTGCTGCACGTCGGCGGCCGGTGTCCAGACCACAAGGTCGGCGTCTTTCCTGAGTGCGTCGGCTGCGTAGGCGGCGGCCATCTGAGTCTTGCCGACGCCGCCCCCACCGGACAGTACGCGGGTCGGTTCCTGGGCCAGTACGACCGATCCATTGTCCGCCCATGCCGCGTCGATCCGCTCACGGAGGCCGGTGCGGGGCTGAAATGCCGTGGCCAACGCGGGGATCGGACCGGCCTCCACCTGCCGCGCCACCCTGTCCTCGCCTTTCCTCACGGCCGTGCTCTCTGCGGTCACGTCGTCCAGCGTGGTGGTGGTGCCGGGATGGCCGTGCCGGGTGATCAGGTCGGCGAAGCCGGGCAGGCTGAGGGCTTCGTGGATGGGGACGGCGTGCAGGCGGCGCCAGCCCATGGTCCGGTTGTCCTCCACCGCGACCCCGACCAGCCGGTCGTGGCAGAAGATCGCTGCTCCGGAAGCGCCCGCCCAGGGACGCTGACCGTCGCGGCCAAGGTCTGGCCATACCCGGCAGTTCAGAACCCAGGACGACGATGCCGTAGAGACCACTGGCAGCTCACCGCGCAGGTCCTCGAAATCGCCGCGGAGGGCTTCGTCCGCGAAAGCGGGAAGGCCGGCTCCGCTGAACGGCAGCGGAACAACGCCACCAGGCTGCCCCCACCGCACCGGACCGTCCGTCCCTGTGACAGGCGTCTCCAGCCACAACAGGGCCACATCCAGTGCATCCTCGGGAGGCACACCTTGACGGGTGTCCGGCCAGCACACCTGGGCCCGCCGTTCTGCGAGGTCCCCGAAACGGGGGTGCCCCACCCGGACCTCCACCTGCTTCGCCCACCCGCCGTCATGCAGCACCACGTGCAGGGCCGTCAGAACGAGCTGCGGGCCGATCAGGTAGCCAGAACCGGAACCCCCCGGGTTCTTGGTGCGGATCCAGGCAAGACGTTGCGCCTCCACGTCACTGCTCCCACGGCCGCTTCTGCTCCGCCCCCGCAGCCGTCGGCGGCTCTGCCGAAGTCCCGTCCGGCTGCACCGTGCCAGGCGTCTGCGAGGCTGCGGCACCGGGATCATCTGAGGTGGAGTGGCGGATTTTGGCGCGGCTGCCGCCCAGGGCTTCGTCGTGGACCTGCAGCGCCAGCGTCAGGGTCTGACGATGCGTACGGCCCGACCCGCCACCGCCCTCACCACCGACCTTGGCCCCCGGAAGACCGACCTCGACCTTCACCTTGCCGTCCTTGTCGCGGCGGAACTCCACCTCCAGCGTCAGCTGAGCCTGCTCCACCTCGAACTGCAACTGCTGGCCTACGCCCTCGTCCTGCGCCTCATACAGCTCACGCCGCAGTTCCCCCAGCGCTTCTGCCAATGTGACCGCTTCCACGGTGATTCCCCCAAAATCCTGCGCCGGACACCGGCGCTTCCCTGGAGCAGTCTGTCCCATTCGCCCTGTCCCCCGCAGCGGTTCACGCTGCACGACCCGCTGTGCTTCCACGCCGTCCGGCGGCAGGGATTTTCACCGGGCCAGAGGACCTGCTGGAGCTGAACTGCTGCACGGTGCAGGGCGAATGGGACAAGCTATGGATCGAGGCGTCCAGTACCTGGCGTCGGGTAGGGGGACTGCGCGTGAGGGGAGTTGTGCGCTCGGAAGCGTCGGCAGAGCCGCGAGATGAGCCGTACACGGGGCACAACGAGGCCACCAACTGGCCGTTCCGGTCCGAGGCGGAACACGCGCAGTCGGCACTGGGGGCGGAGTACCGCCTGGGCGGCGAAGCCGGTGTGAAGGCTGACGCCGGGGCCCTGTGCTCCGAGGCTGGCGGGGACGTCGGTGAAGGGCCGGGTAGCACTCGGCGCCGGGTGCTGGCCTTGAACCTCGTGGTCCGTGATGAGGTCCGCGGCGCAGAGCGTGCCGGAAGCCGGCGCCCCTCCGCTGCCCCGGACCCCAACGACGGTCGGCTGCAGCACCGTCCCGGTACGGAACCGTCGGAGGATTCTGTACCGGATCCCGAGGCAGGCGCCGGGCCGCGGCCGGGGGAGAGATGACGTTGGACCCGGAGCGCTTGGTGTTGGTGCGCACCACTATCCCTGATGGTGTGGGGTCTGGCTATCTGGTGGGCCCGCAACTGGTCCTTACCGCTCTGCACGTGGTGCTCCCAGACGGCCAATGGGCAGGACGGGTGGAAACTCACGTGGGTCACCCCCGCCACAAGAACTTGGTGAAGCGGCAAGCGGAGGTGTGCTGGCCCGACCCCCGCGATGGGGTACCGACCGAAGATGCTCTCGATGTGGCCCTTTTGTGGCTGGACGAGCCGGTGGCAACCAGCGATCAGCCAGTGCGCTGGGGCCAGCCCGGTGGCGTCTCGCCTCTGCCGTTCGAAGGCGCCGGTTTTCCCGTCTTTGCGGCCGATCGCGAGAGTGCGGCGCAGGTCGAGTATCTGCGCGGAGTGCTACCGACAGTGTCGACGTCGTCATCTGGCTGGGTCCTGGACAGCCCCGTCTGGCCGGCTCCAGGACGTAACACTGCGCGGCCGTGGGCAGGCGCGTCGGGCTCAGCCGTCTTCTGCCACGGCCGACTGGTCGGGGTGGCGGTCGAGGACAACAAGGCCATGGACTGGCGCCGTCTCCACGCCACCCCCATCCACGAGGCTCTGAGCCTGCCCGGCTTCGCCGACCTGATCACCCGGCACGGCCACCCCGGCACCACCCCTCGCCTCGAACACATAACCTCCGAGACCACCGCCACACAGCCGAACAGAAGCGAGGTGGTGTGGCCGGTGGAGATCGGACCGATACCAGCACTGGCTTCTGCCTTCCAGGCTCGCCAGCGGCTGCGCGAACAGATCGAGACGGCCCGGGCGGGCGCTGGATCGGTGGTACTGACACAGGTGCTCTCCGGTGGTGGCGGGGTCGGGAAGACCCAGTTGGCCGCTGCCTGCGCCACAGACGCCCTCAAGAGCGGCGTCGACGTGGTCGTATGGGCGACGGCGACCGAAGCTCAACTGGTGATCACGCAGTACGCGCGGGCCGCCGCCCGCCTTCGTCTGCCGGGCGTGAGCGGGCAGGAGCCAGAGGCCGCCGCCCGCACACTGCTGGACTGGTTAGCCACCACATCACGCCGGTGGCTGGTGGTCCTGGACGACATCACAGACCCCGCCACAGTCAACTCGTGGTGGCCCGTCAGTCGGACCGGTACCGGCTGGGTTCTGGCCACCACGCGCCTGAAGGACGCACGCCTGACTGGCGGTGGCCGCGCTCGCGTCGACATCGACGTCTACACCGCTGATGAAGCAGACACCTACCTGCACACCCGCCTCACTGATGACGGCATGGAACACCTGCTCGACGATCGAGCCCTGGCTCTCGCTGGAACTCTGGGCTATCTGCCACTGGCACTGAGCCTCGCCGCCGCCTACATGATCAACGAAGAACTCACCTGCACCTCCTACCTGCGACGGTTCACCGACCACCGGTTGGAGGAGGCGCTACCCGAGACGGCTGACACCGAAGGCTACGGCCAGCAGATCACCGCCGCCCTTCTCCTGTCCCTGGATGTCGCCCAGAGAGCCGACACCACCGGCCTCGCCCAGCCTGTCATCCGCCTAGCTGCTCTCCTTGATCCTGCCGGTCACCCCCATGCCCTCTGGACAACCCGGCCGGTTCTCAACTACCTGACCTCCCACCACACGTCATCTAGCACCGCGAGCACACCACAGGTCACAGCCGACCAAGCCCACACCGTCTTACGCTTGCTGCACCGCTACGCGCTGCTCACCTGCGACACCCGCGCCGAACCCCGCGACGTGCGTATCCACGCTCTGACCGCCCGCGCCGTGCGTGAGAGCACCACTGAGGAGCAGCAGGCGCTGCTCGCCACCGCGGCTGCCGATGCTCTACTTGAGCTGTGGCCCGAGGTCGACCAGCCCCACCACGACCTCGCGGCCGCTCTGCGCGCCAACACCGATGCTCTCGCCGGCCACACCCAGGACCAGCTCTGGCACTCCGACGCACATCCGGTCCTGTACCGGGCGGGCACCAGCCTCCTCAGCGCCGGCCTGGCTGCCTCCGCGGTCGCCTACTGGCAGGACATGACCACTGCTAGCGAGCGGCTGCTGGGCAACCACCACTTTCACACGCTCATCGCCCGGGCCCACCTCGCTGTGTCCTATGGGCAGGCGGGGCGTGCGAGGGAGGCCATTTTGATTGAGGAGCGGGTGCTGCTCGACAGTGAGCGGGTGCTGGGCAACGACCACCCCGACACGCTTACCACCCGGGCCAACCTCGCCGTCTCCTACTGGGAGGCGGGGCGTACGGGGGAGGCCATCGAGCTGCTGAGGCAGGTAGTGGCCGACCGTGAGCGGTTGCTGGGCGATGACCACCCCGACACGTTCACCGCTCGCAGCAACCTCGCTTCCTCCTACCGGCAGGCGGGGCGTACGGGGGAGGCCATCGAGCTGCTGAAGCAGGTAGTGGCCGACCGTGAGCGGTTGCTGGGCGACGACCACCCAAGCACACTCACCGCCCGGGCCAACCTTGCCGCCTTCTTTTGGGAGGCGGGGCATAGGGGGGAGACCATGAAGCTGCTGAAGAAGGCAGCGGCCGACTGCGAGCGGGTGTTGGGCGACGACCACCCCACCACACTCGCCGCCCGCAGCAACCTCGCTACCTCCTACCGGCAGGCGGGGCGTACGGGGGAGGCCATCGGCTTATTGAAGCAGGTAGTGGTCGACTGCGAGCGGTTGCTGGGCGACGACCACCCAAGCACGCTCGCCGCCCGCAGCGGCCTCGGCGTCTCTTATCGGGAGGCGGGGCGTATGGGGGAGGCCATCGAACTGCTGGAGCGGGTGGTGGCCGACCGTGAGCGGCTGCTGGGCGACGACCACCCCGACACCCTTAGCGCTCGCAACAACCTCGCCGATACGCGCAGAACGGAGGATGGATAGCACGTCGTTAGCAAATGGTTGCGGATGAGTAGTCTTCAGAGTTGCACTTACGAGTTGGTGCTCGCGAAGGCTAAGGGATGTCTCGTAAATGATCTTCGGTGTGGTCGGGGTGCGGCTGACCGCCACGGGGCCCGCTGTCTATCCGATGAGGTTGAGGTTGTACAGGCGGGCGATGCCAAGCATCGCGTGGTGGACGCCGTCGCCCTTGAGTCGGCAATCCCGCAGGATCTTGCAGCACTTCATGCGAGCAAAGACGTGCTCGACGCGTGCGCGGACTTGTTTGTGGGAGGTGTTGTGCGTCTTCTGCCAGTCGGCCGACTCTTCGCCTTTGCGGCGGCGATGTGGCATCGCCAGGCCGGTGCCTGGATAGCCGCCGTCCGCGATGGTCACCGTCCTGCCGACGGCGTCGTTCGCGCCGGATTCCTCCCATGCCGCCCTTGATCGGCCGCAGATTCCCGTACAGCTCACGAGCCGACGGAACGCCCGAGCTGCCGCGCCTCTGGTCGGCGCCGTCCGCCTCGGCGAACACCATGCGCAGCCGGGCCCTATCGGCGGGCTTCGCGCCGAACGCCGCGACGCGCAGCCGCTGCTCGCTGGCCGCAGACAGGTCGCCGCGCCACTATCGGGCGTGAATGAGGGCGGTGTCGAGTAGGTACTGCCAGTCGGACGACCCGAAGTGATCACTCTGCGGCGAGTCGATCCACATCTGCCACCACTCGCGGGTGCGCTCGGGCCACACGAACTCGACGAGGTCGCCGTCGCGCTCGATCCGGAACTCGGGCAGCTCGGGCGCCTCGGCGCTCTGCCACCTGAGCACGGTCTGCGGTACCGCATCCTTGTTGCCTCGCGCCCGCCGGTTCGGATCCTTCGGCGCCGGTCCGTTGCCCGCCACGGGGGAACCTCCAATCTGCCCACGGTGGGCACGGGACGCCAATTAGGCTGCGAGCGTGGATCTTTCGGGGGCGTCGGGGCTTTGGACCGTAGGGTCATTTCTGCTTGGACAGTCAGTGATCTTCGGCGGCGTAGTGATCAACAACAGGTCACAAGCGCGTAGGGAAGGTGCAGCTCGCGACGCCGAGTGGCAGCGCGTGCTCGCAGATCGGCGCGAGACTTTCGAACTCGACCACCTACAACAACTTCACGGAGCGATCACCGATCTGTTTGTCGTCGGTGGAGAGTGCATCACCCATTGGGTTCGGTGGCACCGGTACCGCGACCGACAAGCCGGGCCCAGTGACGCGCCCAGAGATGCGCAGCTCGACCGTGAGACACAAGAGATCTTCGACCGGGCAAAGGAGTTGGAGCGGGTCGCGAACGAGCACGCCGAGAGGATCAACCGGCTTGCCTCGCTCGTGATACCCGACAACCTTCGCAGTCGCGTCTACCAGGGCTCTTACCAGTTCGGAATGATGAAGGAGACCTTCGCCGACGAAGGGGCCGATGCGGCAGAACACGAACTTCCCCAGATGCTTGCCGCGCTGAGTCGCACTCAGCGCGGCGTGGCTGAACGCATCAGAGATATCTATGTTGCGCACCAGTCCGAGGCTGAGCCTGCAGCAGCTCGTCGATCAGCCCCTGCAAGTCGCCCAGGCGGCAGGGGGACGCGCTGAACGCCCTCCCGGTGACCGCGATATACCGCCCGTCGCCGTACAGCTCGACCGAGCCACCGCCGAGCGTGATGCGCCTGCCGTGCGGCAGCGCGCCGTGCCTCCAGACGTGCAGTCCGCCGCCGCTCACCGACACCTCGACCCATGTGTCGCCCGCAGCGTCGAGCACGCCCTGCGCCCAACCCGCGACCGCGCCGTTGGCGTCGAGGCAGTGATCGAGGTCGAGGCAGACGAGCCCGTCGCCGTCGAGAACGAACCTGAGCCCGGCGCCCGCAGTCGAGCGGGCGGCGTCCCGATGGCGCGACCAGGTCGACGGGTCGGTGCTGCTCGCTGCAGCGCCGTCGACGGTGATCGGGATCTTCCGCGAGGTGCGCCGGATCCACCGGGGGCGGCTCGTGAGTTCGTCGGGGAGCGTGCGGGCCGCCCGGTGAGCGGCGGCTCGACAGGCTGGCCGACAGAACCGCGCGTGCGACCGAGCCGTGATCGGCATCGGGCCGGCGCAGTGCTGGCAGGGCGGCTCGTCGTCATGAGTCCATGGTATCGATGCGTACGCTTTTAGCGCGCTGACCTGTGTGTTTCGGGTTCGTATCAGTGGGGCGGCAGGCTGAGAGGCGCTGTGCGGCACCCCTACCGCTCGCCATCGAATCAGCCTGCCGCGCCTGTGCGCGCCGCCCGACGCGTCACCCACGCCCTGCAGCGTGGCCGTTTTCCCCAGACCCGTACAGACCGACGCCCACAGCACCTCCCGAGGCTCGCAAGGGCGGGAGTGGGGAGTCACCTCCCAGGAAGTGCAAGGTCGGTGCGCTACGCCCTGAGTGAGCTTCTTCAGCGTTGCAGCTCCAGGGTGAGGACGGCCTTGGCGATTGACGTCATGCGGTTGGGGCTGCAGCGGGACCTGCGGAAGATCCGCCAGGACTTCAGGCGGGCGACCTGGAGGACGATGAGACTGCCGCTGGCGCGAGGAGATCCGGCCGGGTCAAAGTTCAGAGCAGCTTCTCGCCGATCCTGCCGTTCGGGTACAGGGCAGCGGCACGTGCAGCCAGTTGATCAGCCCTTAAGTGACCCAGGCCAGGCGGCCTGGCGGGACCATGGCGCGCGCCAGCAGCTGATCGTGACCCTGACATCTGTCAGGGTCGCAACGTCCCGGGTCCGCCCTACAGTTCGAGGCGCCGGCTGGGCGTCCCCTGCACCGCTACGGCGGCTGAAGCGGGGGACCAGTGAGAAAAGGACAGTGGATGACCAGGACCAGGAAGTATCTCTCCCTCTGGATGGCAGCCCTCGCCCTGACGGCGGGCGGTGTGATCGCCGCCCCTTCGGCCAGTGCCGCTGCCAGCGCCGAGTGCGGAGTTCGGGCGAGCGACGGCCGGCTGTGGTGCGGGAACGGAGCCCCCGCCATTCTGCGCTCGGGCGCCTATCACGAAGCGAACATAACGGGGCAGCTCTATTCCACCTTCAGCTGGTTCGACTGCTGGACCTATGGTGGACTGCACGGCGGCGGCAACACCACCTGGTACCACACCAAGGGTGACTGGACCGCTCCTGGCTACGACGGGTGGGGCTACGTCCCGGCGGACTGGGTCAACACACCGTCCTCGTTCGACGCCGATCCGAGCGCGCGCGGTCTGCGGCACTGCTGAGAGCAGCACTGCCGAGCTCGCCGGACCACCTCCTTGATGTCGTCGGTCTCGTCCACGAGACCGGCATCGTCGTCGTCGTGGCGCCCCATGTCGGCGACCCATTCCCTCCCGTTAACGGTGCCTGACGGATCAGTTCCGGGTCACTCGGGGATGATCTGTCCATGGGGTATGAGGCGAAGCGCCCTTTGGGTGCAGAGCAAGATCTAGTCACAGGTGGTAGCACCCTGCCCGAGGCTACAACCACTGAGCTTCTTCGATGTGGCCACCGATCGGTGACGGCCCGTGCAGCGTAACGAGCGAGGCTCCCGGGCTGTTGATCGAGATGTCTGACGTCTCAATCACGTTGCTCGGGAGCCTCGGTGGTCGTCCATCCTGCTGCACTTGACCTGCCGCATGCACTCGTGGAGTGAGTCTCAATGATGGTGTCAAGCCGATTGGGCGGCTGGTGGTGTGAGCGTGAAGTGCCTCTTGTCACGGAGCATGGCCCAGAGGACGTCGACTCGGCGGCGTGCGAGGGCGACCGGCGCTGCAAGCTCCGTCCGTCCCAGCGAGCGATGGTGGCACTGGTGTACCTGCGCGAGCACATCACTCTGGCGAAGATCGCTGCCGGGTTCGGGATCAGCGAGTCCACCGTGCATGCCTACACCAGCGCAGTCGTCGACCTCCTCGCCGCCCGTGCACCGGGTCTGCTGAAGACGCTGCGCGAGCATGATCCCGACTTCGTCCTGCTCGACGGCACTCTCGCCGAGTGCGACCGGGTCGGCGACGGCCGGGCCGACTACTCCCCCAAACACCGGCGCCACGGCGTGAACGTGCAGGTCGTCACCGATCCCGGCGGCCGGCTGTTGTGGCTCTCGCCCGCCCTGCCGGGCCGCACCCACGACCTGACCGCTGCCCGCACCCACCGGATCATCCGGATCTGCGAGCGCCAGGGCGTTCCGATCGTGGCCGATCTCGCCTACCAGGGCGCCGGTCCGTGGCTGACCACGGGCATCAAACGCAGGCCCCTGAAGAAACTGACTCCCACCGAGAAGACTCGCAACCGTGCCCTGGCCGCGGCGCGCGCACCCGTCGAACGCGGAGTCGCCCGCCTGAAGTCTTGGCGGATCTTCCGCAGGTCCCGCTGCAGCCCCAACCGCATGACGTCAATCGCCAAGGCCGTCCTCACACTGGAGTTGCAACGCTGAAGAAGCTCAGTGTTTCGCCGCCGTTCTCGTCCCAGCGCTTGCCCTCCTGCAGACACACCACGTCCGGTGCGAGTTCCTTGAGCATGTCCAGCTGGTCGGTCAGCCGGTGCAGCGAGCCGTCGCGGTCACGGCCGCCGTTGAGAGTGTTGTAGCTGACGACGCAGAGCGCCGGTTGCGCATTCATGTCATCTCCTACTCGTCTTCGGGAGCGGGGAGGACGGGCAGGCAGGGGGGTCTGCCGTTCCACGGGCAGACCCCCCTGCCTTGCACCTGGACTTCGGCTCAGTCCTGGTGGAGGCGGCGGACCCAGGCATCGGGGTCCGCGATCTCCGCCCTGCTGGGAAGGAGCGAGACGTCTTCCCAGACTCGGTTCACTGTGTGTGTGCCGTGGAGCTCCACAGCGCGTTCGATCATTGCGCCCCCTAGGTCGTTTCTGATGGCTCTTGGACGGTGTCTCGGAGCCAGATGACGATCGCGGTG